>CAYNUM010000021.1:0-12496 GCA_964400025.1 uncultured Croceivirga sp. | reverse complement strand
AAAGTGATTCGCACCCTTCTTTTCGGAAAATCAACCTGTGACGTTTTGATGGAGTTATTCAAGCGATTTAGGTTTTCCAAGACCCAAATACAGGAGCTACAATGTATATGTGGAATGTGAAACTGTACCACCCTGATACCGTCTTCATCAAAGTCCAATAGTTTTTGAACTATCTCAGCGTTATCGAGAAAGTCGAATTTATTGGCGATAGCATTGGGCGTTGCCCCAGCAGCGGCTTCTAGTTCATAATACCCTTCAAGTCCACTTGACTGAAAAATTTCATAAACTGTTTTGCAGCCGTTGCAGCAAAAGTCTTTTTCATCAAATTGAACAGCTGTACGATTACAGGGGTCACCACAATGGTAACAACTTGCAGTTGACATACACATTTACATTATACCTACTGCAAAAGTGGCTCATGTCAATATCAGAAAATATGATATATGTCAGGTTTTAAGCCCGCACTACAAAATACCTTTGTGCTATGAGTCAATGTGTAGAAATAAAATCAAGACAGCTAAAGGATTTTGAATCACTATCCGTTGATGCAAAGCACGCACTGCTCTCCCATTCAAAATCAGTTCACATACCCAAAGGACGTTTAATCTTCGAGGAGGATGAACCTCTTGAAAGACTGTATTGTATAAAAAAAGGAGCCTGTAAATTCAGTAAAGTTGACGATGAGGGTCAAGAGCATATTCTGCGTTTTTTAGGTGAAGGTGAAGTAATGGGAAAACGCTCTATTTTAAGTAATCAAGGTGCCAAAGTCAGTGCAACTGCACTGGTCGACACCGAACTGTGCTGTTTGGACAAGACACAAATTGTGCAACAGCTTCATTTCAACCCAAGATTCTGCCAAGACTTTATAGATGCGCTGATTGAAGATGCCAATATTAATGAACATACGCGGATTATTTTTTGTGTTCATAAAGGCATAAAGCAGCGACTGGCCCTGCTATTACTTTACTTAGACAAAAAGTACGGTGTTGATGAAAAAGGCAGGTTATTATTGCGGTTGAAGCGTGAAGATATGGCTGCCGTGTTGGGTACCTCTTCAGAGTATGTTATAAATCTTTTGAAGAGCTTCAAGAATTTTGATTTAATCGATGTGGTAAAGCGAGAAATTTATATTATTTCTAGAGAAGGTTTGGAACAAATCGCCACCTAAAACCTAAAAAATTATAGGTCGTATTTGTTTGATAACCACTAATTTTAAGATGTCAGGTAAATTAATTGAAATGGAAGAAAGCAGATGTGAAAATTGCATTGTACGACAGTTCAATTCCCTTCGTGCGATGAACAAAGAGGAATTGAAAAAAGTCTCAGATTCCAAAATCACAAAAACAGTCAAAAAAGGGGAACCCTTGTTCGAAGAGGGCGATAAACTGAATGGGGTGTACTGCGTCAGAAATGGTGTATCAAAAATGTCAAAGTTGAGTCCCAACGGAAAAGACCAAATTGTAAAACTTGCAACAAGGGGTGAGGTCATGGGTCAACGTTCGGTTATCGCAGAAGAACATGCCAATCTTTCTGCTATCGCTGTTAGCGATATGGAAGTTTGTTTTATTCCTAAGGAAAGTATCAGCACCTCTCTCCAAAAAAATCCAAATTTTACGTTGGAAGTTTTACGACATATGGCCCACGACCTAAAAGAGGCTGATGACGTTATTGTGAACATGAGTCAGAAAACGGTAAAACAGCGTATCGCTGAAGCTTTTCTCTATCTTAAGAATAATTTTGGCGAAGATTCAGAGGGCTTTTTGAGCCTTACCCTTTCTCGAGAAGATATTTCCAATGTGGTCGGTACCGCAACAGAATCGGCTATTCGAATTATTTCTGAATTCAAGAAAAAGGGGTTAATCAAAACCTCGGGAAAGAAAATTGGTATTGCAGACGAACGTGGTCTAAAAGATTTGGCTGAGGGATTTTAACATCCTGAACTTTCCAAAACTGATATTTGTCATAGTATTGCTATCAGAGCAGGTCTAATTTTATCCCATCGTAAAAAAATTAGGGATGAAAAGGATTCTGATACCTACCGATTTTTCCAATAATGCATGGAACGCCATTTGTTACGCCATGCAATTATTTAGAAACCAAGAATGCGATTTTATTTTACTGAACACCTATACCCCGGTCATTCCAAGTAGCCGTTTTATGGCCCCAATGATCAACGGTGTGCGCATCGAAGATGCAGTTCGTTCCACTTCTGAAAACGGACTTGAGAAAACCGTGGAACGTATCAAAACAACATTCAATAATCCAAAACACTGCTTTGAGACTATTTCTTCGTTCAATCTTTTGGCCGATGAGGTCAAAGATGTTGTTGAAAACTACAACATTGATTTAATTGTTACGGGAACAAAAGGCGCTTCTGGAATGGAGGAAGTTTTTATGGGCAGCAATACGGTGCGTATCATTAAGAATACCAAGAAATGTCCGATTTTAGCCATTCCTCAGCATTTTGAATTCCAAGCACCCTCGGAAATTGCCTTTGCGACCGATTTCAATCGTTTTTACTCACTGTCTGAATTGATGCCCATAATTGATTTGGCCAATTCATTCAAGGCCACGATACGCATCGTACACGTACAGTATGAAATCAAGGCACTTACGGAGCTGCAGCAGTTCAACCTAAATATGTTGCGAAAATATTTTGGTGATGTCGAACACTACATACATACCGTTTCTGAACTGAATTCAGTTTCTCAAACCCTGGAGGTATTCTCGCAAGAATTGGATATTCATTTATTGGCCATGTTGCATTATCAACATAGTTATATGGAAAAAATGACGAGGGAACCCATTGTTAAGCGCACCGCCTTTCACACCCAGATTCCGTTGTTGGTGATTCCAGAATTGGGTATGGAAGCCTTTACAAAACCTCGAGAAGGAGAAGTACGTAGGGCTATCTAAAGTTATTTTGCCGACCTATGGGATTATCCTCATAAAAATCATCGAACGTCTTTTCGGTTTCATAGTTATCGGTCAATACTTTATAGACCATAAACACCACTAAAGCTTGGCCAAATATGGTCATATAAAACACCCAATTAAAGGGAAAGTTCATACTGACCATTATGGTCACTGTTACTAAAATCATAGTGGTAAATGCCACTACACCCATTGCAGATATTTTCATAACATTTTTTGTTTAACAATTTACATATTATTGCTGAACATGTTTAAAAATAGGAAAGGATTAAAAATAAGAATTGAGATAAGCCATCATTTAACACAAAACATATCATATAGATTTTAAAAGTTTTATGAAGTCATCCTTTCTCCTTTGAGATATCGGAATTATTGAATTATCCTCCAATACAACATGAGCATCCTTGCCTTTAAAGTATTTTTTCAAAAAATCTAAGTTGATAAGGTGGGCATAATGTACCCTATAGAAATTTCGTGATACAGATAACTCACTAAAGGTTTTTAGGGTTTTTGAAACCATTATCTTACTGCCGTCGGATAAGTGAATATTGGTATAATTTCCTTTAGCTTGTAAACGAACAATATTATCAATTTTCAAAAAAGAATACCCCTCGCCAGTAGGAACCGCTATTTTTTTCAGCTCTTTTTCTACATTAATGTTCTCCAATAGGGTTTCTATTTTTTGCTGCCGGAATTTTTCGTTTGCTTTTTCAAAATAACTTTGAATTACCTCATCAAAGTCCTCTTTGCCAATAGGTTTCAGTAGGTAATGAAAAGCACTATACTTAAATGCCTGAACAGCATATTTCTCATGTGCAGTGGTAAAAATGATATCAAATGGAACTTTTTTAAATGTCCTAAGAAAATCAAAAGCAGTTTGCGAGCCAATTTCAACATCTAAAAAAACCAAGTCGGGGATGCTCTTTGAAATCAATTCAGTCGCGCCTTCAATAGTATTTGCAATACCAGACAAACTAATCTTTCTATGATAAGCGGTCAACAAGCTAACCAAAGCTTCTACACAATGATTTTCGTCTTCAACAATAACCGATTTAACCATCATTAAAACTCTAAAATCCAAGGTAGTACAACCTCAACACGAAGGCCTTTTTCCTTATCTATAAATTTAATATTACTCTGAATATTTCTTGTGGCATTTA
This sequence comes from uncultured Croceivirga sp., assembly GCA_964400025.1. GTDB lineage: Bacteria > Bacteroidota > Bacteroidia > Flavobacteriales > Flavobacteriaceae > Croceivirga. The sequence continues at coordinate 8,402 of CAYNUM010000021.1, read as the reverse complement.
AAATATCCAATCTATTCTTAGTAAGGCGCATTCCCATTGAATGGTGTTTATTTTGATTGATTTTTGACTCATTCTTCCTACCGACACCGTTATCATCTACCACATATATCAGGTTGTCACCTTTCTGTTTGGCTTCAATTAGTATTCTACCTTGCCCTTTCTTTTCTTTAATACCATGCCATATACTATTTTCGATAAAGGGTTGCATGATCAAAGGTGGTACCAAGGTGTTATTTAGGTTTACTTTTTTATCTAAAATAAATTCGTAACTGAACTTATTGGGCATTCTTTTCATTTCAATTTCAAGATAAGCTCTCAACATTTGAAAGTCCTCATCAAGAGATATCAATTCCCTTTCTGAATTCTCCAAAGTTCTCCGCATTAATTTGGCAAAATTATTTAGATATTCTGTTGAAGTTGATGTGTCATTTTTTGATATATAATTATTTATGGAGTTCAAAGAATTGAAAATAAAATGCGGATTTAATTGCGCACGAAGAGCCCTTAACTCCGTTTTTGAAACTTTAGCCTCGAATTCGGCCTTGTCACGTTCCGATAGCGCATCCCTGCGACGCTTATATATAAACCCAAAAAAAATGGAGAAAACAATAATTCCTAAAACACCAACCGTTAAAGCATTTTTAATAAATTTTTGACGTCGCAATTCTTCTTGGTTTATTACTTCAGTTAAACGGTTTTTTGCACGAATCTCAGCCTCCATCTTTTCAAACTCATATTTCTCACGCAACTTCATAGTCTCTTGGGTACGTTGTATTGAAAAAATACTGTCATTGAGTACTTGGGCTTCCCGTAATGCAAAATGGGCAGATTCAAAATTTCCCAGTTTTGATTCGACCGAAGCAAGTTTTTCCAAAGCGGTATGTTGCTTAAGTAGAATCCCTGATTGTCTGGCATATTTTAAAGAACTTAAATATTGGTTCTTTGCCCGATTTAGTAATTTTTCATTTTTAGGGTTGTTTCCAAGATTTAGATAACAATCACCTAATGAAGAATAAACCACTGCAAGATTGGTCAAATCGTTCATCTTGAGATAGGTGTTCTTTGCCTGATTTAACTTTTTAATGGCAAATTGAAAGTTACCAAGGTCAAAAGAAGCAATAGCTATGTTTGCCAATGCATTTGTCATTCCCCTCTCATCGTTAATTTCATTCATTATTTGATAGGAGTCTTCATAATATGACATTGCTTTTCTGTGTTCACCCATAGAATCAAAAGCATTTCCTAAATTGGTTAATACCAAACCCGTCATCCTTATTTCTCCCAGAGCTTCATAAATCGAAAGGGCATTTCGATGATACTCTATTGAAGACTTGTAATCTTTAAACTTAGAATACAGCAATCCTAAATTATTCTGAACATTTGCATTATTAACAGTTGAGGTCAAATTTAAATCTTCGTAAATCGACGTGGCGTCTAAAAAATATTTCAATGATACAGGAAAGTCTGATTCATACATTTTATTGATACCAAGACTGTTTTTCAACTTCGCCATCCAAAAGCTGTCCCGGTTTTTTTCCATTATAGCGTAAGACAACAAGTGCTGTTTCGAAGAGTTTTGTAATTCAGAACGGTCAAAATAGACCAACCCTTTTCTAAAATAAGCCTTGGCCATAGCAACGCTATCATTGATGTTCTGATATATTGCAATGGCTTCGTCATAGCTGGTAAGAGCCAAGGTATCTTTGCCGATAAACCGAAAAACATTGCCTTTGGCGACAATAGAATTACCTATTAGAAGTGGTTGTTCAAGAGCACGCGAAAGCAGTATTGCACTATCTGCATATTGAAGTGAATTAACTTTATCTACAAAGCGAAAGTTTTCAGCCAACTCAGTATATATTTTCAGTCTTATCGTATCATGTAAGGAGTGCTTCTTTAGTTTGAAAAGGGCTGAATCAATCTCAAGATTTTGACCAATTGACCAGTTGAAAGAAAACAACAAAAATAAAATCAGTCGAAAGTTCATAATAAACTGGTTAAATCCACCTTTCTGCAATTCAGTATACCATTGCACATACAAACATAAAACTTGCACTTAATAAATCATTTACTGCAACTACTAAATACTGCTTAAACCAGACGGTAAAGGGAAATATCTTTAGCACAGTATTAAGCGCTTATTGAAACTTATCACGGATTCCTTGCGGCAGTAGGAACCGTGCACAACTGCCGATTTCATTAAATAAAAATTTCTAAAATGAAATCGAATCCAATATTATTGCTGCTTATGTTAATTACCCTTGGAACTGCTTCTTGCTCTCAAGAAGATTCAGTTGAAAACGAAACAGAACTTTTTTCACCTGGAGAAGAAGAAGAAGTAGACGAAGAAAGAGGAGGAAATTGATTATTGTATTTAAAAAGGCTGTTGATTTAACAGCCTTTTTTATCTTTAAACAAACCATCAGCTTCACTCTTGATTTTTAACAGAATTCTAAAACGCACAATAAAAGGCATCTTTTTAACCGTATTAGTTTTTGTTTTTTGCTTAGCATGTAATGGGGACAAAAATTTCAGGCCAAAGAACAAAAATGTCCAAAATGTAGTTAAGTTAATTAACATGGCTAAATCTGATTCGCTTAGCCATAATGAAAGACTACAACTACTTCACTCAGCCCAAAAAACCGCAATAGGCAATCAGTTAGATAGTCTTTATCTAAAAGTAATCTTAGAAAAAAGCAATCTGTTTTTTGATAGGGGAAATGTGGATTCTGCCATTTACAATGACAACAGACTCATCCTGGAATCCCGACGCCTCCATTCAAAATATTTCTTGGGAAAAGGTTATTTTAATCGTGCGTACAATTTTAAATCAAATCAACAATTCGATAGCGCATTCTATTACCATAATCTGGCGAAGTCGGCATTTGAAGAAATCGAAGAATTCTCACAAGTCGGAAGAAGATTATTATCAATGGCCATTATCCAAAAAAATCAATCAGATTATTTTGGTGCTAAAGAAACTTTGGTAGAGGCTATAGATAATTTGAAAAAAGCTGAAGATGACAAGTTTTTGGCATCGAGTTACAATGAACTTGGAACCAACCATAAAAAACTTTTCAATTTTTCATCTGCTATTGAAAACTATAACAAGGCCATCGAGTTTTCAAAGAATCAAAAGGACATTTTGTCGTACAAAAACAATCTGGCAGTTGCGTATCATGAGCAGGGAAACTATCCTATGGCCATACGGATACTCGAAAAAATACTGGATAGTGATGAGCTAAACAAAAATTCCCTTAAATATGCCAGAATATATGACAACCTATTATTTTCAAAATGGAAGAGTGGGGAAGATATAAATGAACTCGATTTTCAAGTACCCATTGAAATACGAAAAAGCAGAGCGGATTTAAGAGGGTTAACTTCAAGTTATTTTCATTTGGGCCTGTTCCATTCGAAAAAAAATATCCAAAAGTCGATAATCTATTTTGATTCATTAATCCAGTTGGCAAAAACCCTTGAAATGCCCGAAAGTGAAGTAATGGCACTACAAAACTTAATGGTCCTCGAACCTAAGAATAGTGATCATATGAGTCGATATATAGCTTTAAAAGACAGTTTATATGAAAAAGAGCTTACCGTAAAAACGCAGTTTGCCAAAATGAAATATGACGACAAACAACAAAAAGCTCGTCTTATCTCCCTTGAATCAGAAAGTGTTAAAAAAGAAGCACAATTAGCCAGACAAGAGTCAAGAAAAGTCTTATTTCTTTCACTAATAGCCATCTTATTGGTCAGTGGGGCTTCGTTATTTCTCATATTGCGGCAAAGGCATAAAAAAGAAAAATTACAAGAAATATATAGCACAGAAAAAAGAATAAGTCAAGACTTACACGATGGTCTCGGAAATTCAGTGTTTGGACTAATGGCTAAATTACAGGGTAACTCCATTAAAAACGAAGAACTACTCAACGGACTCGAAAAAATATATCAGACTACTAGAGACGTTGCCCATCAGAATTCTCATATTGATACTAACCATTTTGAAAACGAACTAAAAACCTTAATCCAATCCTACCAAAACAATGGAACGACCATTGTGGTTAAAGGGGTTTCGAAAATTGACTGGTCTAAATATGAAGATTCGAAGTGTGTGATTATTCATAGAGTAATAAATGAGCTATTGGTCAATATGAAAAAACACTCTAAAGCAAGCTTAGCATCACTTCAATTTACAGAATCTAATTCTGGATTGCTTTTCTTCTACAGGGATAATGGAGTAGGTAATACTTCAACAAAATCGACAGGAACAGGTTTAAAAAATACGGAAAACCGTATTAAAGCTGTTGGTGGTCAATTTAAATTTGAATCTGATGAAGCTAGTGGTTTCAAAGCCACCATTTCAATTCCGGCATAAATCAGATATATGTTCAAAAAAGTTCTTGTAGTTGAAGATCTAGATACCGTAGGCTATGGCATCACAATGATGCTACAAAAAGAATTAGGTATTGAAGAGGTGAAACTTATACAATACTGTAATGAAGCTTATCTCAACTTCAAGAATGAATATCAAAAAGGACGTCCATACGACCTCCTGATTACGGACCTTTCTTTCAAACAAGATCATCGCGAGTCAAAAATCAATTCTGGTCAGATATTGATTGAAAAAATTCGTGAACAAAACCACGAACTACAGATAATCATCTGCTCTGTAGAAGAAAAACCCAATACCGCGATACGATTTCTTCAACAGAACCATATTTCTGCTTATGTACTTAAAGGCAGAAATGGTTTGAGGGATTTAAAGAAAGCCGTTCAAGCAGTATATAATGGAGAACAGTATCTATCTCAATTATTGGAAAGACAATTAAAAGGAGATAAGACCTTCGAAATAGAGGACTACGACCTTTCTTTATTATTACACCTTTCACATGGATTATCACAAAGCCAAATTTCTTCTTTATTTAACTCAAAAGGGGTTTCTCCCAGTAGTCTTAGTTCAATTGAAAAAAGGTTGAACAAGCTCAAAGATGTTTTGCGTGCCAACAACAATGTTCAATTAGTGGCAAATGCCAAAGACCTCGGTCTGATTTGAGTTATTCATTCATCGAGAATTTAGAACCTTTCAACTGTATTAGTGCTACGAAAATTTTCATTTACGGAATTCCGTAAACACTTTTGCTAACGTCTAGCTAGGTTTGATAGAAATTCATTTTTATCTAAACCTATCGAAATATGAAAAATCTAAGTATTGTTTTTATCGCTCTATTTTTAATGGGGCTTCATTCCAACGCACAAATGTCAGAGTCTGGGGCGCTCGGAGCTGGCCTAGCATGGACCTCTTTAAATTATGGTGTCTCAGCAAAGTACAATTTCACGGAGACCCATACAGGTCAGGTGATCGTTGGCTCTGCAAATTATGGGCTAAGTTTTGGTGGATCCAGTAGTTTTTCACTCACGGCGAGGTACGCCTATAATTTTGAAGAAGGTGATATTGATTTTGCAACTTGGAAACCATATTTATATGGTCAATTAGGCTACTGGACCTATCGCTATCGATTTCTTGGAGATCAATTCAATCAAAATAATATAGCCATTGGTGCAGGTGGTGGCATAGAATGGAGTTTCAACAATTTCATTGATGGTTTGGCCTTTAGTTTTGAGCTTGGCTACACCAATATTTCGTTTGATGGAGTCGGTTCAATAGGAGGATTTAATGGAGGTGGCGGTATTCACTACTACTTCGATTTGTAAGATAAGTTTTGAGTTAGTTTATCATCAAGTTTCGGCAGGGCACTTTTTGCCCTGTCGATTTCCAAAAAATCACCCCATGAAGTTGCGTGTTGTTCCCATCCTATTTTGGCTATTACAGGTTCCCTTTCTTCCATTAGCACAAGATATTGCACCTCTTGCAAAAGAATTATCTACAGTTGAAACTGCAAAATTCACCCATCGCCAAGTGTTAAAGGACTTTGGAGAAGGGCTTTTTAATTATAGCTTGATTTCGGTTGACAGCAAAGGGCGAGAGACTGAAACCCAGTATAATTTTAGTTTTTCAGATATTGACATCAATACTGTTAGGGCACTTACTAAAAAGGACCTGATTTTAGTTCAGCTTCTTGTTTCCGGAAAACAGAATTTGATACAAGTAGTAAAAGATGGAGGCAACAAAATTTCATTTACAAATGAGTTTAATTTTTTGGCCTTTGATTCTAAGAATAGTCATCAACTTGTAACACTTATCAAAGAGATTATTCCAATAAGCAATGACTTAGAAGAAAATAGACTTGCGTTAAATGGATACGAAGATCACATTAACTGGCTATTAGACAACATAAGTGACATCGAATTGCCTAAAAAACAAATTATACAACGAACGACTTCGGAAAAAGGCACACCAGGAAAATTTGTTCTTGACCAGACCTTTAATGCGAAAAATACAACCCAAAACGAGCGATTTGAACTAAACCTTTCAGTCATTAATCCTAATTCTATTGCCTATCGCATATCCGGTGATGAATTCACAATAACCGCAGCAACTAGAAGAAGCATAAATGGAATACGCTATTTTCAAGATGGCCAGCAAAAAAATTACCAAAAAAACATTAAAATTTACGCCAAGTCCATTACTAATGGCAAAGCTATTTTCAAAGTACTAAAGTCAACGATTTCTTTGGCGGAGGAGGCTTTTTCAAAATCGCGGCCCAGTATTTCAACCAATAAAGCCGCACTCAGTTATCTTAACCAAACTTTTGCAACCATTAAAACTGCTGAAGAGACCCTCACCCAAAACTTGACGATTCAAGAAAACGTAGCAAAATTCAAACTTACCGAGACAACACCAAATGAGAGCACTACTAATGTTTATGGCTTTAATTTCGCTGACATAAATGCTAATAATATTGATTTTGATGGTCAAAAAGACCGGCTTTTTGTCTTCTTACCCACGAAAAAATCAGTGAACTTTATTCAACGTTCAGAAAACGGTGAGCTTCAGAATTATGGAGATACCGTCAAATTCTATTTTGGCACCATAGAAGAAGCTATTATTGGCACCGAAGCCTTAAAGGTATTGGCCAAAAACTATGAAAAAAAGATGGATGGTTTGGCCTATTCCTCAAATTCGTCAAGCGCGGCTATTGAACAGATAAAAAAGGTTTTGAAAAAGGTCAAAATTGAAGAAGATAGTTATGATTCGTTTATTGAGCTTACCGAAGCCAAGACGCATATGGTCAAGATTACCACCGTCTTTTCAAACCTAAAAAAAAGTGTAGAAACCGTTCAAGAATTCAGTCTTAATGACATTAATGCCAAAAACTGTAAAATTTTGGTAAAAGGGAAGCATGTATTGGCGGAATTAAATACCAAGCATTTAGAAAAAATAGTAAAAACCTATATCGATGGTGAAATCAAACCTTATCAATACAAGGTACAAATTGAGGCTGCTGGAGTTGAAGAAGCCAGGCAGATAATCGGTATTATTAAAAATATTCTTGAAAAATTAGATTAGAATGAATTTATCAAAAACTATATTATTGATATTGACAATTTGCTTAATGTCATGTACAAACGCAGATGATACTGCATCTGTTCAAGAAACGGATTCAGGTTTGCTATCTTCAAAATTTGGTATTTGGGAAGGTGTGGGGCAACAACCTGGCATTTCTTGGACCATAAAAATCACACTAGGGCCCGACGAGCAATTGATTGAATACCCTTCGTTAGAATGCGGAGGTTTTCTCACTCTTTTAGAAGAAACAGAGAATGCCTTACTCTTTCGAGAGACCATAACATTTAATTCGATTTGTGCTGACCAAGGTTTTATAGAACTTATAGAAACTAGTAACAATTCCCTGGATTATAACTACTATTTTCCGAATATCGATAATGAACAAGGTCAATTAGGGGCTACCGGTCAAGTTACCAAAACTAACTGAAGCTATTGCGAGCAAAGTGTTCTTTCACAAAAAATGAAAGTCAATTTGATATGGCTGCTATCAAAAACAAGTAAAAAATCCAAAAAAATTTCAAATAAGATGAAAAAAATTACTCTAATAAGTTTATGCATTTGTGGTACCATATCAATGTACGCCCAAAATATTATAACTGTAGACAATTCACCAAGCGCAAATGCCCAATTTAATGATTTACAGATTGCCATAGGTTCGGCTGCAGCAGGAGATACTATTTATGTTCATCCCTCAGAGACTACATACGGGGAAATTGAAGTCGACAAATCCCTCACCCTAATAGGATTTTCACATAGTGAACCCAACAAGGAAACTATTGTAGATGATATCATTCTTGGTGAGAATGCTTCCAATACCAAAATTTCCGGATTTCATATTAGGGATAATTTTGTTATCGATAATCCTTCCGTAGCACTATCAGATCGGAAGAGCACACGTCTGAACTCCAGTCAGACGTGTGCTCTTCCGATC
>CAYNUM010000020.1:11969-12572 GCA_964400025.1 uncultured Croceivirga sp. | reverse complement strand
GCGAGGTCTTGACATTTAAAAAGCGTTCGTAATGCCCTAAATGCAAATCAGTCTCGGCCCCATCATCAGTCACATAGCATTCGCCGTGTTCGTATGGGTTTAAGGTACCTGGGTCTACATTAATGTAGGGGTCCAGTTTTTGGATAGTAGTATTGTACCCCCTGGCCTGCAATAACTTGGCCAAAGAAGCTGCAATAATACCCTTACCTAAAGATGAAGTTACACCGCCCGTAACGAATATGTACTTGGTTTGTGACATGTTGAAGTTTCGTTGTTACGGGAGATAAAGTTACAAAGTTTGAAAAGACGAACCTCAATCCAACGGAAATTCTTTTTGTAGTTTTTTGATAAGCGGCTCCAAACCGTCTGATTTTAAATCGAGCATGGTCTGCATATGCTGACCCAACTTACCTGGCGGAAACCCTTTTTGCTTGAACCAAACCAAATAGGCCATGGGCAAATCAACCAAGTAGCGACCATTATATTTGCCAAAGGGCATCTTATAATGTGCCAGTTCCAACAACTTTTGAGGGTCAGGTTTCATTTCCATTTCATGTACTAAAACAGTATATTCGAAAGATAACCAATACCAGATGAAAAGAA
>CAYNUM010000020.1:0-11931 GCA_964400025.1 uncultured Croceivirga sp. | reverse complement strand
CATGGCCACAGCCGGGGTAGCCAGTGCCAATACAACTACTTCAATTTCAAGCAGCAAAGATTTTGAACTGAAGAACAACATTAACCATAGCGTTTGTCAATGGTGCTTCAATTCCTACCCTTTAGAAGAGTTTCTGGCAATTCTCAATGATTTGGGTGTAAAGGCTATCGATTTGATTGGCCCCGAAAATTTTGATTTACTAAAGAAATATGATATTGAATGTTCGATGTGCAATGGGGCTGAAATTAGTTTGACCGAAGGTTGGAACGACCCCAAGTACCATGAAGAACTCATAAAAAAATATACCGAGGTCATTCCAAAAGTGGCCGATGCCGGTTACACCAATCTTATCTGTTTTAGTGGCAACCGTAGGGGAATGAACGACTATGTGGGACTTCAAAACTGCGTGGATGGGCTATCTCAAATCTTGCCATTGGCAGAAAAACATGGGGTTGTCATTCAAATGGAACTCTTTAATCAACAAAACCATCCGGATTATATGTGCGATAGCAGTCTGTGGGGCGTTGAACTCTGCAAACGATTGGGCAGCGATAATTTCAAACTACTATATGATATCTATCACATGCAAATTCAGGAAGGTGATATCATCAAAACCATTCAGACGTACCACCCCTATTTTGGGCATTATCATACGGCGGGTGTTCCGGGCCGTCATGAAATTGATGAAACCCAAGAGTTGTATTATCCCGCAATTATAAAAGCAATTAAAGAAACTGGTTTTACCGGGTACATTGCCCAAGAATTTGTGGTAACCTGGGAGGATAAAATCGCAGCCTTAAAGGATGCACTGCTGCGATGTGATGTCTAAAAACTTAAGGTGTACTACTACTGACCTGTAGCACTTTTCCATTGTAAAATTGATGACCGGTTAATGCGAAGTCCTTGACGTAGCTAGCCATTTCATTGGCCGATAAAGGCGCTTGATATCCTGGGAAGGCTTCCGCCAGCATTTCAGTCTGCACCGCACCAATGGCCAAAGCATTGAATGACCACCCTTTTTCTTTGAATTCCTCAGCCCAGAGTTCAGTCAAGGTAATTACCGCGGCCTTACTGGAACTGTAAGCCGATAGGCCGGGAAATTTCAAACTGCCTTGAACACCGCCCATCGAACTGATGGTAACTACGTGTCCGCCTTTGGGCATTTTAGGTAAGACTCGACGCGTCAACTCTGCAACCGCAAAAACATTTACCTTGTATATGTCTTCAAAATCTTCTATAGTAGTTTTCAAAAAAGGTTTATTGAGTAAGGCTCCAGCATTGTTGATTAAAATGTCAATCTTTTCCCAGTCGGCAATAAATTCTTCTACTTTTCTATAATCATCTTGAACCCCTAAATCGCAGGAGAATGTCGCAATATTGGCATGATTCACATCCAAAATCGGTCTCGGATTTCGGGATAACGCCAGTACTTTGTGGCCCTCGTCAGCAAATAACTGAGCCAACTCAAACCCAATTCCGCGACTGGTACCTGTAATGATGATGTTCTTGGACATAGTCTTTATAAGTTCAATTTTATTTCTTGTTCCTCGGCATTGGCAATTCCCTCAACTACGGGAATCATCTTGTTAATGACTGCCGCCATATGCTCAAAATTCATTTCTGATACCTCATCACCTACTTTATGGTAAAACGAAAAATTTGTAAAATCAAAGGTGCAAAAGGTATGCGAGGGAACATTAAATTCCTTGAAAAAGTCATAATTGTCAGACCGTTGGAAGAGGGCGTATTTCTTTGCAGTTGGCAAATATCCAATTAAATTCTCCTGGGCATATTTGTTGCAAATTTCAGCCAAGTTCGATTTGTCATATCCTGTGATATACAACTCATATTTTTCAGAATCCAACGATACACCTGTCATCTCAAAATTGAGCATGGTATACAGATTTAAATTGGCGGCCTTCATTTGCTTGGCCATATGCCGTGAACCTAACAATCCTTTCTCCTCTGCTGTGAAAAGGGCAAAAATCAAACTTCTTTTATTGGTCTTTTTCCTTCCAAAATAGCGAGCCATTTCTAAAACCGATGTGGTACCCGAGGCATTATCGTTGGCACCATTGGCAATGGAATCTCCTACCTCTGGACTTATCAAGCCAATATGGTCGTAATGTGCCCCTATGACGATATACTCTTGTTTTAATATGGGGTCACTACCTTCAACCACCCCCACAATATTATAGGCAGGTTTGCTGTAGTTCGAAATTGTATCCCTGTACGTCTGGTAATAGGGATCTAGTCGATGTTTTTTTAAGTGTTTCTCAATATATTGAGCAGCTAGTTCAATTCCCTCAGAACCAGAATCGCGTCCCATCAATTCATCGGATGCTAGGTAATTCATAATCTTCCCTACCCTTTTTACCGAGGTAAATTGCTTTCGCTTCGGCATTTTGGCCTTGAGCCCTTCAGGTCCGGACAGTTTCGTTTTTTCCGAAGTCGATGTACTGGTCTCGGCTACATACTGCGAGCCACAGCTCGCAAAAAATGCCAGGTAGGCCAAACACAAAAAATTTCTTGCCTTCACGGAAAATGTTCAACTTTTGCTAAAGATAAAAAAAGCATCCCGTTGCGATGGGATGCTTTTATCTATAGTTATTTGCTTTAATTCTGGACTACGCCAACATAGTGACAGGGTTTTCCAAATACGCCCGAAGCGTTTGTAAAAATTGAGCTCCGGTTGCACCATCAACGGTTCTATGGTCACAAGCCAATGTGACTTTCATGGTACTTCCTGGAACAACAGCTCCATTTTTCACCACCGGTTTTTCTACAATCGCTCCAACCGAAAGAATGGCCGAGTTCGGTTGGTTGATAATGGAAGTAAACTCCAAAATACCGAACATACCCAGGTTTGACACTGTGAAAGTACTGCCTTCCATTTCGTCAGGCTTAATCTTCTTGGTTCGAGCCCTACCTGCCAAATCTTTGACCAAAGCTCCAATTTGGGTCAGGCTCATTTGGTCTGCAAATTTCAATACAGGTACGACCAATCCCTCATCGACAGCAACGGCCACCCCCATATGAACATGGTGGTTATATCTTGTTGTATCTCCATTCCAAGAGGTATTCACTTGTGGATGCTTCTTCAATGCCATGGCACATGCCTTTAAAACCATGTCGTTGAAAGACACCTTGGTATCGGGCAATCCATTTATCTGAGATCTTGAAGCCTTGGCGTTTTCCATATCGACCTCAATGGTCAAATAGTAATGTGGTGCAGAGAACTTCGATTCGCTCAATCGCTTGGCGATAACCTTGCGCATGGTCGAATTTTTTACTTCTTCTGAACCTTCTTCGCCAACTGGCAGTGAAATCGGTGTCATTGCTGCGGCAGGTGCAACGCTTTCACTGACTGGTGCCGATACTGTAGGTTGTGCAGCGGGCTGATAGTTCTCAACGTCACGTTTGACAATTCGTCCATTGTCCCCCGTTCCGTTAACCTGTGATAAATCAATACCCTTATCTGCTGCTATCTTTTTAGCAAGTGGTGACGCAAATACACGACCTCCACCAGTATTAACCGGTGTTTCAACCAATTTCGGTTCAGCAGCAACTGGTGCAGCTGAAGTAGCTTTTTCCTCAACGATAGTCTCGGCCGGGGCACCACCCGAAGCATTACTGGCAAGCACACTGTTCACATCTGTACCTTCAGGCCCAATAATGGCCAACAAAGAATCAACAGGCGCCCCTTCTCCTTCCTGTATGCCAATATGCAACAAGGTACCTGAATAAAAAGATTCAAATTCCATAGTTGCCTTATCGGTCTCAATTTCGGCAAGAATATCACCCTCTTCAACAACATCACCTACATTTTTAAGCCATGCCGCCACCGTACCTTCTTCCATAGTATCACTCAATCTTGGCATTGTGATAATTTCAACTCCTTCAGGGATTGAACCTCCAGATGCTGGTGTTCCAGCAACGGTTTCTTGTACCACTGCCGGCGCAGCTTCTTGGGCTTGGCCTTCGTCTGATGGGGCGGCACTACTTCCATTCAGTAGCGCTGAAATATCTTCTCCTTCTTCACCTATAATGGCAAGTAACGAATCTACAGGTGCACCATCACCTTCTTGAATACCGATATGCAACAAGGTTCCTTCATGAAAGGATTCAAACTCCATTGTGGCCTTATCCGTTTCAATCTCGGCAAGTATATCGCCTTCCTCAACCTTATCACCAACCTGTTTCAACCATTTGGCAACGGTACCTTCTTCCATGGTATCGCTCAGCCTAGGCATATTGATCACTTCTGCCATCTATTTATAATTTGTGTGGTATAAATGGATAATTTTCTTGTTCGTAAACGGTATCGTACAACTGCTGTACCGGAGGGAATTCTGAGCTTTCAGCAAATTTCTCGCACTCGCTGACCAAGTCTTTTACACGCTTATCAATTTCCTTGATTTCGTCCTCAGTAGCATAATTCTTCTCCAAGATGACATCCTTCACCTGGGTAATGGGGTCAATCTTCTTGTATTCCTCAACTTCCTCTTTGGTTCGGTAGTGCTGTGCATCAGACATGGAGTGCCCGCGATAACGATAGGTTTTCATTTCCAAGAAAGTTGGTCCCCCACCTGTTCTTGCCCGCTCGATGGCCTTATCCATTTCTTTCGCTACAATTGCTGGGTCCATCCCGTCCACCGGAGCACAGGGCATTTCATAGCCCAAGCCTAATTTCCAAATTTCGGTGGAATATGATGTTCTGGCAACGGAAGTTCCCATCGCATAACCGTTGTTTTCACATATAAAGACCACTGGCAATTGCCATAGCATTGCCAAATTGAAGGCCTCATGCAAAGAACCTTGTCTTACCGCACCATCTCCCATGTAACACAAGGTCACGGCATCCCTTTTAAAATATTTATCCGCAAAGGCCAGACCTGCCCCCAACGGAATCTGTCCACCAACAATTCCATGTCCGCCATAAAATCGGTGTTCTTTGGAGAAAATGTGCATTGAACCGCCCATACCTTTTGAGGTACCGGTTACCTTTCCGTACAATTCGGCCATTACTTTTCTAGGATCAACCCCCATACCTATGGGCTGTACGTGATTACGATAGGCCGTAATCATACGGTCTTTGGTCAAATCCATAGCATGTAATGCCCCAGCTAAAACAGCTTCTTGTCCATTATACAAATGCAGAAAGCCTCGAACTTTTTGCTGAATGTAAACCGCTGCAAGTTTGTCTTCAAACTTTCGCCAGAAAAGCATGTCTTCGTACCATTTCAGGTACACCTCTTTTGTGATTTTCTTCATTAAGGTAAATTGTTAGTTGTTCGGCTCATTAAGTCGAAAAACAAAAATACACAAACATCTTTTGCAGTAAAAAAATATGGAGATAAGAATCCTATAAAAAAGAACTGTTGAATCCTAAGGGCAATAAATCCGAAATGGAGTCACATGCATAAATTGGACCATCCGGGGCTTTCATTAGAATTCGTATTGGCTTTTTCTGCTTGTTCTCGTACTCAGAAATGGATTGTCTACAAATACCACAAGGGGCGGCCGGCTGATTTAATTGATTCTCTTCAGAGGATACCACAACCGCAATAGCCTGAATTACTTCATTTGGATAATTCGCACCAGCATTAAACAAGGCTACCCCTTCGGCACATAAACCGGCAGGAAAAGAAGCGTTCTCTTGATTACTCCCCAAAAGTATCTTGCCGTTTTCAAGCCTCAAAGCAGCACCCACACTAAATTTTGAATAGGGAGAATAGGAACTTTCCATGGCCTTCTCCGCCTCTTTTAGGAGACTTACATCCGACGGCGACATTTCATCAAGGGAGTCAAATATTGCGAGTTCAAAAGAAATTCGTTTTTTTTCCATTACCATATATCTTTCTTAAAAATAAAAAACCCCGACAATTGTCGGGGTTTCAAATCGAATGATTATTTCTTAATCGTTTAAATACTCGTCCCCAAAATTAAAAGTCAACGAGAAACGTAGTGTATTTTCAAGTGGGTTTCTAACTTGTGATGTTGAGAATAAATAAGACAAATCGATTTGTGCTGTCTTGAATTTGAATCCAGCACCTAACGTAAAGAACTGTCTTGCACCCTTATTTTCATTTTCATTAAAGTAACCAGCCCGCAACATAAACGATTCTAGATAACGGTATTCTGCACCGAGCGCCCAAGTGGTTTCCTGAAGTTCTTCGCTGAATCCGTCAGGTGAATCACCAAACGATTCGAACACCCCATTAAAGAAACCTATTTGTTGATACTCGTTATTGTCTTCAGAGTCGATATCCCCATCTCCGTCAAAGTCTCGTGGTGTTGGTACCAATAATTTGTTGAACTCAGTATAAATACCCAAAACATTATCGGTATCAAAAATGAAATCAAAACCACCACCAAATCTTAAATTGGTCGGCAAAAAGTTTTCTTGACCTCCGGCATCATATTGTATTTTTCCTCCAAGATTTGAAATATTGAAACCTCCTCTCCAACGACCGTTAAAGGAGTTATAGGCAATTTCCCTTGAACGGTAGAAACCAGACACATCAACCGCAAAGGCATTGGCTGCTTGGGAATCTTGGGTACCGTCTTGAAATCTAAGATTAGAGCTAATAAAACGCCCCCCCACTGACATGGCAAAAGTAGGACTCAATTTGAGGGAATACGAACCGTCTAAAGCGAATTCATTTGGCTTAACGATTCTTGGGTTCTCGCTTGCCGTTTGTCTCAATTCAATTTCTCCTAGACCAAAATACTTTATTCCAACAGCAAAGGCACTTTGCTCACTGATTTTATTGTAGAAATTGGCACTCAACAAAGAGATATCGGTCACAATACTTTCAAGATAAGGAGTATAGCTAACACCAATTCCCACTTTTTGAGTGGCAAAAGCATATTTCGAAGGATTCCATTGTTGTGAAAAGGCATCCACAGGGGTGGCAACACCCATATCACCCATTCCGGCCGCTCTGGCGTCGGCAGCAATATTCAAAAAAGGAACTGCTGTGGTAATGGCCCGTTCTTGTTGTGAGATTGCTCTACCTGCCAACAAGATGGCTATCAAGAGAATGAATTTTTTCATTTTCGCTTTCAATTTTAAGAGTCGTCGAATGTCCAAATTTCGGGCAAAATGCACAAAATATTTAGACGTATTACCATTAAACGGGCTTTTTGTGGAATTCTTGTATTGGATATTCAACTTTTCGAGGAAATAACAAACAAATCGAATCTGTTAATTAAGATGGTCTCTTATACTATGCTGAAAAAACCTTCGTTTGTAAGAAATTAGATGTCAAAATTAAATTGGAATAAATATTTTCGCATCACAAAATATTGTGCTCAATTTTCCGTTCTAATGCCAATACTGGTTTAATTCAAATGAAACTAAAGTGCCAAATTTTTTAAATGGCGCAGAACTTAAGACTTATGAAAAAATACATTGCAAAAGTTGTTCTTTCTTCTGCTTTAATCGTGGGAACCCTTTCTAGCTGTAAAAATTCATCCTCTTCCTCCTCCAAAAACGTTTCCAGAGCGACAGGTTGGAAAATCAATGCGAAAGAGGGAGGTTTTCAATACAATTCTGATTTCAAGGAACAGGAAACCCCGCCAGGAACAGTTTTCATTGAAGGAGGTACTTTTACTAAGGGTAAAGTGCAAGACGATATCATGCATGATTGGAACAATTCTCCGACTCAACAGCATGTACAATCATTCTACATGGATGAGACCGAGGTTACCAACGTAATGTATCTTGAATATTTAGATTATCTAAAGGCGGTATATCCTCCTGAAAATCCGATGTACGAGAACATTTACAAGGGGGCGTTGCCTGATACCTTAGTTTGGAGAAACCGTTTAGGTTTTAACGAAACCATGACCAATAGCTACTTGAGACACCCGGCCTATGCTGAATATCCTGTTGTTGGTGTAAACTGGGTACAAGCTACGCAATATGCCGAATGGCGAACTGACCGAGTTAATGAGGCCATGTTGGAAAAAGAAGGTTACTTAGCTCAAGATGCAAAATACAAAGTATTGACCGGCGAAGTAGGAGGCACCTTCAGCACAGAAGCCTATTTGAATAACCCTGAATCAGTCTATGGTGGACAAATTGATTCGCTTCAAGGAAAACAAAAGCGCGATTCCATTAACACATTCGCCAAGCGAAGTAGTGGTATCATCCAACCAGAGTATCGACTGCCTACGGAGACGGAATGGGAGTATGCCGCACAAGCCTTGATAGGTACAAGAGAGTACAACAATTATCGAGGTAGAAAGAAATACCCATGGGAGGGTGATTATACCCGTAGTGGACAACGTGTTGGAAGAGGTGATCAATTGGCCAACTTCAAACAAGGAAAAGGTGATTATGGCGGTATTGCAGGATGGTCTGATGATGGTGCCGATATCACTGCCGAAGTAAAGTCATATAAGCCCAATGATTTTGGTTTGTATGATATGGCTGGAAACGTTAGTGAGTGGGTAGCTGATGTATATCGACCAATCGTTGACGATGAAATCAGTGATTTCAACTACTATAGAGGTAATATCTACATGAAAAAGGCTATTGGCGAAGATGGAAAGGTAGATGTATTGCGTGATGAGATTGTCTATGATACATTACCTAACGGAAAAATAGTGGCGGTTAACCTACCTGGGGAAATCAAGGAAGTTCCTGTTGGTGAGGAAGAAACCTATTTGAGAACCAATTTCGCGACCAGTGATAACCGTGGATTTAGAGATGGAGACCCAGGCTCATCAAGATTCTTCGAACGATTCAGCGATGATGATTCTGACAACAGAAAAATGTACGATTCTCCAAGGCACAAAGTCGAAAGAGACTCTACCGGAAAATTATTGAGACAATACGACACCTCAAATTACAGAACTTCATTAATCAACGATGAGGTACGTGTATACAAAGGTGGATCTTGGAGAGACAGAGCGTTCTGGCTAGACCCAGGCCAGCGAAGATATTTGCCACAATACATGGCTACCGATGATATCGGGTTTCGATGTGCCATTTCGAGAGTTGGTTCAAAATCAAAGACCAAGAACAAAACAGTGCGGCACAAAAAAGCACGCTAGAAAAAATAATGTAATTGAAGAGAAGCCCTTGATGTTGAATCAAGGGCTTTTTTTATCTTCGAAATCATGAATGTAGAAGAACTGCACCAGCTGTTTTTGGAATATCCCAAAGTAATTACCGATACAAGGAAAATTGAAAAAGGGAGCTTATTTTTTGCCCTTAGAGGCCCAAATTTCAACGGCAATACCTTTGCTAAAGAGGCCTTGGAAAAAGGAGCTGAATATGCCGTAATCGACCAGTCTGAATTTCATCTGGACAATGAAACCATTTTAGTTGATGACGTTTTGAATACTCTTCAAAAATTGGCCACTTACCATAGAAACTACAGTAAGGCTACTGTTATTTCGTTAACCGGAAGCAATGGTAAAACGACCACTAAAGAACTGATCAATGCCGTTCTATCCAAGAAATACAAAACGATTGCGACACAAGGGAACTTGAATAACCATATCGGGGTGCCCTTGACCCTGCTACGAATAGAAGAAGAAACCGAAATCGCAATAATTGAGATGGGGGCCAACCATCAAAAGGAAATTGAACTACTTTCTACTATTTCGCAGCCTGACTTTGGGTATATCACCAATTTCGGTAAGGCACATTTAGAAGGTTTTGGAGGTGTCGAAGGTGTAATCAAAGGCAAAAGTGAACTTTATGATTATTTAATCGCTAATGGGCGTTCGGTTTTCATGAATGCCGATGATCCCATTCAAAAGGAAAAGCTCTCATCTTACATTAAAAAATTTGGATTCAGCCAACAGGATTCCCAATTTTTCAATATTAAACTTCTCGGGGCAAACCCCTATGTTGAACTGACCTTCGAAGAAACCAAGGTTCGAACTCAATTGACCGGTGCCTATAACTTTCCAAACTGTTGTGCTGCCATTCTTATGGGGAAATATCTCAATGTACCGCCCTATCTGATAAAAGAAGTGCTGGAAACATATGTACCCGAAAACAATCGTTCACAAATTTTAGAAAAGAAAGGACATAAAATTGTACTTGACGCCTACAATGCGAATCCAACCAGTATGCAGGCCGCCCTGGAAAGTTTTGTAAAAATTGAAGGTGAGTACAAATTTCTATTTCTCGGAGACATGTTTGAATTAGGAGAGGATGCTAAGAACGAACATCAAAGTATTGCAGATTTAGCTGCAAATCTAGGATTCGAAAACGTTGTTTTGGTGGGGGAACATTTTGCTGAAACGACAACTCAATTTCAATTGTTCGACTCTTTCGAATCACTTAAAAAATCCTTTGATTTTAAAGGTCTCCCCAAAGGTCACCTCTTGATAAAGGGGTCTCGGGGCATGGCAATGGAACGTATTTTGGATTTACTCTGATGTATTAAACTTTTCCCAATTATTGGTTTTTGCTGAAATGTCAGTCCAGTTCTTACGAACCTATTGATAGCATGACCAATGACAATGGAAAAGAATATTATCATTTTTGATGGAGAGTGCAACCTTTGCAACGGGGTTGTAGGTTGGTTGCTGAAATTTGCTCCTGCTCATTTATTTGAATTTGTACCCTTTCAGTCTCCTAAAGGACAACGATTGTTAATTAAGTACGGTTTTTCTAGCAAAGAACTCACAACAGTCATTCTTTTTGATGAAAATGGACCCCATACCCATTCAGATGGTTTTTTGCGCATAGTTTCGAAAATTCCCAAGTTCCGTTTGGTCGCAGCCTTATTGGCCTACATTCCAAAAATAATCAGGGACACCATTTACAATTTGGCTTCAAGAAACCGAGTACGTTGGTTTGGTAAATCAAAAGCCTGTTCCATATCAATTTAATACTGGCTTAGTCCTTCGTTGAATCCACTATACGACCATACTTTACGCCTTACTATTTACGTTATCATTGTATGAAAATTGTTATTTTCTTCGTACTGTGCTTAGGTCTTTTCACCTTTACCAATGCCCAAATGTCACAAAGTGAAATCGAGGGGCAATGGGCCGTTAAAAAAACGGTCACAAAGACTTCTAGCGCTGAGTTACGAGGAGTCATGGAGGGTTTTAAAAGTGCCATATTCAGCTTTTCTGAAAATGGTGATTTTGACTTGACCACGGAATCAAAAGCCCCCACCTTTCAAATGATTTTGAGAATGACTGAAAATACCAAATGGAAATTCGACGAGAACACCCAATTGATACGAATAGGAAATGAAGAAGATGGGTATTCCATTATGGGCATTTATCCAAAAAATGAAAAAGGAACGCTATTTTTTGCCTTGGATGAAAGCAATATGACTTTCGAAATGGGTAGAATACCCTAAAAATAGTGGAGTATACTGTAATTGTAATATTTAGATGTTGATAACGATTCGACAACTAATAACCGCAAAATAGCAGTGAATACACCCTTTGATGTAACTTTATTATAGTTGGCAGTTTGGTTTAACACCAAAAAAATTGTCAACTAAATTGTAATCGTTATGTCAACTATTAAATCCACCTTCTTTTTGAAGGAGCCCCAAGGGCGTGGAAAAACCTCTAACAAGGAAACTTTAATCCTCTTTTCCTGTTACTTCAAGCAGGAAGAAAAGAAGTTCGTCTACTCTACCGGTGAACGCATTTCACCAAAAAGTTGGGACTTTAAAAACCGTCAGCCACTGCGACATGGTTCGAACCGTTCAAAATTGGCCGGTGAAATCGCAACACAAATAAACCGCTACCGTGAAAAATTCCAAGAGGTACAGGCCAGGTGCAAGGCATACGACGAAGACTTTACAACTAAAGTTCTAAAAGATGAGTTTGATAAATCCTTCAAACGAACCAGCCACAAAAAGAATATTTTCTTTGAAGCCTACGATGCTTTCATGGAAGAGAACATAAAACTTCAGAAATGGTCTCATAGCACCG
>CAYNUM010000019.1:0-12964 GCA_964400025.1 uncultured Croceivirga sp. | reverse complement strand
TGTTGAAAATTTTAATGTTCTTCTCTTTTTCAATCAAGCTGTCCACATCAACCGGAAAAGCACCCATTCTAATGTATACGTTTTTCGAAAAGGCCTTGACCTGCTTTAGATTATTGTCACGAAGGGAGTCAATATCCTTGGTCAATCGAATAACGTTCTTCATTTTATCCGTCATAATGTCGGATTCTTCCTCAATATCCTGATTGTTCAAATCTGATACATCGATATTCGAAATGTAGGTTTCGAATTCAGCTCTGGTGAAGGGATGTAATCGTTTTTCTTTGGCAGATTTTGGTTGTAGTTCATCATAACGCGAACCATTTTTCAATACCAATTGAATGATATCAGAATCCTCACTACTTATCAATTCTCCGGTTTGCGATTTTATGACTGTGGTATTTAGACTCGTTTTCGATTTTTCGTGAATGATGACATCATTCAGGTATTGATCCTTATCACCTGATTTTTTTGCCACTTTCATGTTCATATCAGTGCCTTCGATATCGCTGAACACCCCCTCCACTATAACTGCCGCAGGCTTTACCTTGGCGATGTTTCGCCGCATATTAAAAATCTTCTGCTCAGAGGCAGGAATAATATTGTTGGCAAGAAAGAAAGCACCCAAACCCAAGAAAACCACAAAGACAATAATACTTCGCATGGCCTTTTGCAAGGAAACGCCGGAGGCTTTCATGGCCGCAAATTCATAGTTTTCTGCAAAGGCGCCAAAGGTCAATAGCGACGCCAGAAGCACGGTCAAGGGCAACACCTTATCCACCAAGGTAGGCATGTAGTAGAAGAGAAATTTGGCAATGATCCAAATATCCAAATCCTTTCCAGCCAAATCATCAATAAATAACCAGACAGTCTGGAAAATGAATATCACCATTAAAATGGCGAAAGAGCTAAAAAAATTGTAGAGAAAACGCGATAATATATATCGGTCAATTATTGGCAAACCGCTAATTCTTTATGATATAGTAGCCATCATCTTCGTATTTGGCCTGGTCAAAGGTAAACAAGCTTTTTGACAAGGGTAGGTTGGTTTTGAAAGAATTAACTGTAATAGTGGTTTTCGTACCGTTATTGCCTGTCTCAATCAATTTGTGAATATGTTTGGTCTCAGCATCAACTCCCAACAAAATGGTCTTGATATCAGAATTGGAATCTATAGGGGTCAATTTTATAAACTGTATTTTTCTTCCTTGCACATTTTGAAGGATATCCCAATCATAATTGTGCCCTTCTCTGTAAAAGGTGAGCATCTTTGATGGGGTAATGGTCTCCTCATCATCTGAACTGTCATCAATGGTCACCTCTTCATTATCTGGAACAATGGTATACACCTTGTTGCCATCGAAAAGTTGGGTCGAACCAAAAAGATTCACCAAGTATTTGTCACCTTCCAATTTGGCATCACCACGGGTCTCACTTTTGGTATTCGCATCAGTGTTTTCAAGGGTAAATTTGAAATCTATGCTGATGTTGTCATACCCCACAACCTTATTGTAGACCTCATCCAACAAGGCTTTTGCCTTTTCTGAGTTTTGGGCTTGCATCGAAATGCACAAAAAGAATAGTGATACTATTGTTAATGTTCTCGTTATCATGTGCTTTTAATTTCTATTTTTTGTTTCGTTTTGTAATAGTTGGTCCAGCGCAAAAATATCTGAAACCAACACTTGTCTTGCTTTGCTGCCCTCAAAAGGGCCGACAATACCGGCTGCTTCCAATTGATCGATGATTCGACCTGCCCTGTTATAGCCTAGCTTTAGCTTTCGCTGAATCAGCGAGGCTGAACCTTGTTGGGCATTGACGATTACCTCTGCCGCGTCGCGAAACATACTATCGCGTTCACTGATGTCATAATCAATTCCTGTGCCAGAATCTTCGCCCACATACTCAGGTAACAGATGAGCATCGGGGTAAGCACGTTGTGACCCAATATACTCTGTAATTTTGGCCACTTCTGGGGTGTCTACAAAAGCGCATTGCAATCGTGTTACATCATTGCCCTGTGTAAACAGCATATCACCCCGACCAATCAGTTGGTCTGCTCCCTGCGCATCTAAAATGGTTCTTGAGTCAATTTTTGAAGTCACTCTAAAAGCGATACGTGCCGGAAAGTTTGCTTTGATAATTCCTGTAATGACGTTCACCGATGGGCGTTGCGTTGCAATGATGAGGTGAATACCAATGGCCCTTGCAAGTTGAGCCAATCGAGCAATTGGTGCTTCTACTTCTTTACCTGCAGTCATGATGAGGTCAGCAAATTCATCAATGACCAATACGATATAAGGCAAGAACTTATGACCTTCGTTTGGATTTAATTTTCTGGCCTTGAACTTGGTATTGTATTCCTTGATGTTTCGAACCATGGCTCCTTTCAAGAGTTCGTAACGCTGGTCCATTTCAATACAAAGGGAATTCAATGTGTTAATCACCTTGGTATTATCGGTAATAATTGCCTCCTCTGAATCGGGGAGCTTAGCCAAAAAATGCCGTTCAATTTTATTGTAAAGGGTCAGTTCGACCTTTTTAGGGTCGACCAAAACGAATTTTATTTCCGCAGGATGTTTTTTGTAGAGAAGTGAGGTAATAACTGCGTTCAATCCGACGGACTTACCTTGACCTGTAGCACCTGCCATCAGCAAGTGCGGCATTTTGGCTAAATCAACCACAAAGGTTTCATTACTAATGGTCTTTCCAAAAGCAATCGGCAATTGCATTTCTGCTTTTTGGAATTTAGTGGAAGCAATTACCGAACGCATCGAAACAATGGATGCCTTTTTATTCGGCACCTCAATACCTATGGTACCTTTACCTGGTATTGGAGCAATGATTCGAATACCCAATGCAGCCAAAGAAAGTGCGATATCATCTTCTAAGTTTTTAATCTTTGAAATACGAATACCAGCCTCTGGTACAATCTCATACAGGGTAACGGTAGGGCCGATGGTCGCCTTGATCTGGGCAATACCAATCTTATAGTTCTTTAGGGTAGATACAATTTTGTTTTTGTTCTCTTCAAGTTCTTCTTGATTGATGGTTATGCCGCCCGAAGCACCATGTTCTTCCAATAAATTAATTGGGGGAAACTTATAATTGCCCAATTCCAGTTTTGGGTCGAATTCCCCAAAATCCTTGACCAATTTTGCCGCTTTCAAATCGGTTTCTACCGTTTCTTCAGCGACCTTTTCCACTTTTAAATCTATTTCCTCCTCTATTTCCGGAAGGTTAACATCCAAACCGGATTCTGGATTTAAGGGCGGAATGTCTTTTTTATGGGTATAGGTGTCTATTTTAATTTCTTCTTCTGCCTCGGGTTCTAGGTTGAGTTCTATGGATTCTCCCTCTACCGCAGCAACTGGGGACTTTGGTTTTGAAAAGTTGATCTCCTTGAAATAATTGCCTATTCCTTCGGGTGAAAAATTGAACAACCGAACCATAATAACAACCAACGTGAAGAGCAGTAAAAGGAAGACGCCAATCTTACCGATATAGTCTTGCAAGAAGTCGTTCATTTCAAAGCCGATTTGACCACCGAGCAATGGTTGTTCCATAAAGAAGAACCCCAATGCTATGGCACACCAAATGACTCCTAGGAGTCCCCAAATCCATTTGCCCCACAACTTCTTTCCGTCGAGCCCTAAAAAATAATAAAGACCGGTAATCGCCAATAAAATTGGAAATGCGAAAGAAGCCAGGCCAAAACCTTTGTACATAAAAAAGTGGCTAACGGCTGCCCCAAATTTGTTCAGAAGATTTTCAGACACCGCATTTCTGTCCAAAAATTCGGAAAGTAGACTTTGGTCTTCGCGCCATGTGAAATAGAAGGATATAAAAGAGAAGAACAGTGCAATGCTCAACAATATCAAAAAACTACCAAAGATGATTTTGTTCTTCTTTGAGACATTGAAGGTCTTCTTTTTTTTGGAAGACGAAGCTTTTGATTTTCTTCGTTTGGTTGCCATGAATAAAATAATCTGCTAAGTTACAAATTTACCTTACCGAACAGGGGAGGGGATGTTTCGTTAAAAAACTTTTGGGATATAGATAATGCATCCAACGATAACTGCCACAATAGAAGCGACCATAACGGCCCCTGCAGAAATATCCTTAATTAATCCAATCTTTTCATCGAAATCGGGCTGTGCATAGTCAGCCAATTTTTCAATTGCAGTATTTACGCCCTCAATGCCCATGACCATACCAATACAAATCAATTGCAGTATCCATTCAATATTGGATAATTCGAAGTAAAATCCCGCAATAGTGGTCAAAAGACCGATAACGAATTGAATTTTAATGCTAGGTTCGGTTCGTAAAAGAATGAATAGCCCCTTAAAGGCAAATCCAACACTTTTAATACGATTGATAACGAAATGTTCTTTAGGCATCCATTAGTGCTTCGAGCGCCGCTTTAATTAGCTGTTTGTTCATTTCAAAGCTATGCATCTCGCAATGTTTCGAGCGCCGCTTTGTAATTTCTGTTTGTTCATTTCAAAGCTACGCATCTTGCAATGCTTCGAGCGCCGCTTTAATTAACTCTGTGTTCATTTCAAAGCTATGCATCTTGCAATGCTTCAAGCGCCGCTTTGTAATTTCTGTTTGTTCATTTCAAAGCTATGCATCTTGCAACGCTTCGAGCGCCGCTTTGTAATTTGGCTCATCCACAATTTCAAGGACTTGCTCTGAATATTTTACCGTTCCTGATTCGTCGATAACGACCACCGCACGAGAATGTAGACTTTGTAGTGGCCCATTGGTAAATTCAACATTGTAGGCTTTGCCGAAATTTCCGTCCCTGAAATCAGAAAGGGTTTCTACCTTATCGATACCTTCGGCACCACAAAAACGTGCCTGGGCGAAAGGCAAATCTTTAGAAATACATAACACCTTGGTGTTATCAAGTTCAGCAGCCTCTTGGTTAAACTGGCGGACTGATTGGGCACAAGTGCCCGTATCCACACTTGGAAATATGTTCAAAACTACTTTCTGTCCTTTATAATCCGCTAGCGAAGCTGGACTTAAGTCATTTTTTGTTAGTGTAAAATCTGGGGCCTGCGTGCCATTTGCAGGCAAGGTGCCCAAAGTTTGTATTTCGTTTCCTTTCAGCGTTACTGTAGCCATTGTATTTTAAATTAAAGGTGTGAATTCAATTTTTAGTGCTTGTTTTACCGGTCGGCAAAACCTACACGAAGGTAAAAAATGGAAATGAATTTTTAAGCCTGTTGCGGTACAACCAATTGCTTAATTTTTATTTTAAAAGCAGCAAACAATAAGGTCATAAAGGGACTTAACCAATTAAAAATCGCATAGAAAAAGTAGTCTCCAACGGCCACCCCTAAAACGCCGCTATGATAAGCGCCACAGGTATTCCATGGAACCAATACTGAAGTAACCGTTCCGGAATCCTCTAAAGTACGGCTAAGGTTTTCAGGGGCCAATCCTCTTTCTTGATAAGCCTTGGAGAACATCTTTCCGGGTACTACCAACGCCAAATACTGGTCTGATGCAGTGACATTGAGCGCAAGGCAGCTTCCAACAGTGCTGGCAAAAAGACCGAAAGTAGTTTTCGCGAGATTTAGTAATGATTTGGTAATTCGCTGTAAGGCACCAATGCCGTCCATGATTCCTCCAAAAACCATTGCGCACACAATCAACCATATTGTGCCCAACATACCGGCCATACCACCTGATGAAAACAAGTCATTAAGTGCAGGGTCAGAAGTTTCTATGGCAGTATCTACGGTTATGGCGTTTAAAATACCTTTATAGCCGGTTGAAAAATCCAATAGTTCACCACCGCCAATTTTTGCTACAATGTCAGGCTGAAAAATCAGAGCAAAAACACCGCCCAATAGTGTTCCAATGAGCAATCCTAAAAGCGGTGGGGCCTTTTTTACAATTAGTAAGATAACAACAACAGGCACAAGAAATAGCCAGCCATTTATATTGAAAGTTGCATCAATGGTTTTTAAAATCGAACCCGTATCAGCCACGCCAGAAGTATCAATGGTAAATCCGATAATGATGAAGACAATGAGCGTTATCGATATGGTGGGAATAGTGGTCCATGCCATATACCGAATATGGGAAAAGAGTTCACCGCCGGCCATTGCGGGAGCCAAATTGGTCGTGTCACTAAGGGGAGACATTTTATCACCGAAATAGGCCCCCGAAAGCACGGCACCTGCCGTCATGCCCAATGAGATGCCCAAGGCCTCACCAATGCCGACCAGAGCAATACCAACAGTAGCGGCAGTTGTCCAACTACTACCAGTAGCAATTGAGATAATCGCACAAATAATCACGCAAGCTGCCAGAAAAATAGTAGGATTTAAGATTTGCAGTCCGTAATACACCATTGCAGGTATAATACCACTGACCAGCCAAGTGCCCGCCAAAGCGCCAACCATTAATAGAATCAATAGGGCCCCTGTTGTAGACCGAACGTTTTCGGCCACCTCTGCAATCATCTGTTTGTAAGATACTTTATTGAAAAAGCCAACGGTTGCGGCTACAGCGCCCCCCATTAATAAAATAAACTGATTGGACCCACTTAATGCATCATCTCCAAAAACATATACGTTATAGGCCAGCATACCCACCAAAGCAATTACAGGAATCAAGGCTTCCCATATATTCAGCTCTCGGTTTTCAACTACTTGTTCGTTTTCTCGATATTTTGGTTTCTTGGTTTTTTGGCTCATGACAATGGTTGTTCAAGCCACTAATATTACGATATTGAGTGCTGCTATGCAAACCAGAACAATTCCTTATGCCATTGCCGCGGTTCTTGATTCAAGAATATGTAGCTGTTCCATACAACGCTTCATACGGTTGTAGGTGTTTTCAATATCGTGATCCAACCCAATCGAAAATCGAATAAGACCATCTGTCAATCCCATTTCTATTTGTTCGTCCATAGGAATTTCAGAACTGGTGGAAGTACCCGGAGCGCTAAAAAGGGTCTTGTAAAAACCTAGGCTTACAGCCAAATACCCCAAATTCTCTTTTTGCATCAATTCCATCAAAGCATTCGCTTTTTCCAAAGAACCCACATCTATGGTCATCAGTCCACCAAAACCGTACTCGGTACTCATTTGGCCCTTCATTATCTCGTGACCTGAATGGGACTCCAAACCAGGGTAAACGACTTTAAGTCCATCTTTTTCAAATCGTTGGGCAAGGTAAAGGGTATTCTCACTGTGTTTTTTTATACGAATATGCAGCGTTCGCATGTTCTTCAATATTGAGGCGGCTCTAAGACTATCCAGCGTACTTCCAAAAAGCATGCCGGCCCCATCATTTACGTCTTTAAGGCTCAAACAAAAATCGGTTGAGGCACAAACGGCACCCGCAACACAATCACTTGTTCCGTTAATGAACTTTGTCAGACTGTGGACCACAATATCTGCTCCAAGTTTAGCAGCACTAATGCTTAATGGAGAAAAAGTATTATCTACTACCAGGGGAATATTATGTTTCTTGGCCAAAGCGGCAAGTGCTTTAATATCTGCTATTTCCAAAAGGGGATTGCTCACCGCTTCGCAATAAATCATTTTGGTATTCTTGGTAATACCTTTCTCGACTTTGTCTAAATCGGTAATATCAACGAATGAGGTGGCAACGTTAAATTTTGGAAGAAAGTTTTTTAGTAATGCGTAGGTACCGCCGTAAATGGTATGACTGCTCAAAATATGGTCCCCGGCATCACAGAGTTGCATTATAACTGCTGAAATCGCACCCATTCCTGAGGCATAGACATTGGCAGTCTCTGTACCTTCCAAGGCTGCGAGTGCTTCCCCTAAATACAAATTGGATGGTGAGGAATGTCGACTATACAAATAACACCCTTCAGTATTGCCCTCGAAGGTGTCGAACATAGTTTTTGCTGAAAGAAAAGTATAGGTTGATGAATCGGATACTGAAGGGTTTACACCTCCAAATTCTCCAAAGTAATGAAGGTCTTGTAGTTTTTGGGCCGCAGATTTCATAAGTAAATATTTTACATCCAAAATCGATATTGATGTTATTAAAATCAATTATTAGTTTTAATCGATGAAAATAAAATTATATAAATTAGTAATTATAGAATTAAAATCTAAATATTTAATTCATAGCTTTGAAGAAGTGATAAACGTTCTGTTATGAAACTCGATGCAATTGACCATCAACTTTTAAACCTGCTTCAAGAAGACTGTAAACGCACAACAAAAGCCTATGCATTAGAATTGGGACTATCAACTACAGCTGTTTTTGAACGTATTCGAAAATTGGAACGTGAGGGCTATATCAAGCAGTATGTTGCTTTGGTCAATAACAAATTAGTCAATAGGTCTTTTACCGTTTTTTGTCATATTCGATTGATACAGCATACCAAAGAGAACGTATTGCGCTTTGAACGACAGGTGCAAAAATTACCTGAGGTACAAGAATGTCATCATGTCAGCGGTGATTACGATTATATTTTGCGCGTCAATGTTGCAGATATGGGTGCCTATCGAGAATTTATGGTCAATAAATTAACCGCAATCGACCAAATTGGTAGTACCCAGAGTTCCTTTGGTATTAATGAGGTAAAACAGACCACTGCAATTGTGCTTTAAGAAAGTTTAACCTAAAGCCACGTTAAAATTCAAATCTTTACATACGAAATGGCTGTAAATTGAGGTTGTTTCATAGCATCAATCAAAGAACCATTTCATCAATGAGTAACAAACAGCGCTGGCAACTCACAGTATTTGCCTCTTTCATTGGACTTTCGTGTCTATTATTATATACCACCCTGGTACAAGATGTACTTTTTAAGGGGGTTACTTTTTGCCAATCTGATGGTTTTCAATTAACATTTAAAGTAATGGGTTTTGGATCTGCGGGATTGGTTACCGGATTTTTAACTTCACTGCTTGTGCTCCAAGACAATTATTATCCCAACATGGTACTATCATTGGCCGTTGTAATGAAGGTGTTTCTTTTTGTAGGTTGTCCAGATTTGGCGAATCCATTATGGTATGATGTTATGTTAAGTGGTTCAGCTGTAACAGGACTTTGGATGGGTTACTACGGTGGTGTGAAATTTCCATTGTCCCCCGCATAAGTCCCATTTTCTTTCGCAAAAACATTCGTATTTTTGGGGTCGTTTAAGAAAAATTCAAACTCGAAAATCCAATTAAAATATGAGTCAATATGATGTGGCCGTTATCGGTTCAGGAGGTTATGTAGCTGCAATTCGATGTGCCCAATTGGGTATGAAAACTGCCATCATTGAAAAATATACAACACTCGGTGGAACGTGTTTGAACGTTGGTTGTATTCCATCCAAAGCCTTGCTGGATTCTTCACATCACTACGAAGATGCCATAAAACATTTTGAAGAGCATGGCATTGATATTCCCGGAGAGGTCAAGGTGAACCTAAAGCAGATGATTGCGCGTAAAGATGGTGTGGTGGAACAAACTACAAAGGGGATACAATTTCTGATGGACAAAAATAAGATAGATGTATATCAGGGCTTGGGAAGTTTTAAGGATGGCACCCATATCGACATCAAAAAGGCCGATGGCAAAATTGAAACTATTGAAGCCAAAAACACGATTATCGCCACAGGCTCGAAACCTTCAACTTTACCTTTCATTACAATTGACAAAGAACGCGTGATAACCTCCACAGAGGCGCTTAAACTTTCTGAAATACCAAAGCACATGATTGTTATTGGTGGGGGAGTGATAGGCCTAGAACTGGGTCAGGTGTACAAGAGACTCGGAGCTGAGGTCAGTGTTATAGAATATATGGATCGCATCATTCCAGGAATGGATGGAGCCCTTTCCAAGGAGCTAATGAAGGTCATGAAGAAACAAAAGGTGAAGTTTTTCTTATCGCACAAAGTAAAATCCGTTGAGCGAAATGGCGATGAAATTGTGGTCAAAGCCGATGACAAGAAAGGCAATGAAGTCGAGTTCAAAGGCGATTACTGTTTGGTCTCTGTTGGTCGCAGGCCGTATACTGATGGTTTGAATGTTGAAGCCGCTGGTGTAAAATTGGATGAAAGAGGTCGTGTAGAAGTCAATGGGCATTTACAAACATCGGCTTCAAATATCTACGCCATTGGCGATGTGGTAAAAGGTGCCATGTTGGCGCACAAGGCGGAGGAAGAAGGGACGATGGTCGCCGAGATTCTTGCAGGTCAGAAGCCACATATTGATTACAACTTGATTCCAGGAGTGGTCTATACTTGGCCAGAGGTTGCGGCGGTAGGTAAAACCGAAGAAGAACTCAAAGCGGAAGGTATTGAATACAAAGCAGGTCAATTCCCAATGCGGGCTTTAGGTCGTTCTAGGGCAAGTATGGATATTGATGGTTTTGTAAAGATTTTGGCAGATGCCAAAACCGATGAAGTTTTGGGTGTTCATATGATTGGAGCACGTTGCGCTGATTTAATTACAGAGGCAGTCACTGCTATGGAGTTCAGGGCTTCAGCTGAAGATATGGCCAGAATGAGTCATGCCCATCCTACCTACGCAGAAGCTGTTAAAGAAGCCGCCCTTGCTGCTACAGAAGATAGGCCTATACATATTTAAAAGGAATCTAACGAGCTGTAGCAAAAAAGCGTACAAGTACTCTTCTAAGCTGTGAGAATACTGTCTTTGCTAGAGGTAAAACCTTCTTTTTGGTAAAGTAGAACTGTACTTTCAAATACCTTAAGGTCATATTCATATTGTCCTTTAGCTCTACCTCATGCTTGTTGTATTGCAACGCTAGAAAGGTACAGGCAATCATGAAGGCTGCAGCCCCAGAAATGGCCATCCATGGATTCAACTCGTGATGAAAAAATTTGTAAAGACCGAGTCCTGTAAAGCTTCCATAGAGAATAATAAAATGAATGACATAGATTGAAAGCGTACTTGAACCAATAGAAAGTAACGTCTTGTGGGTCAAAATTTTACGTATTATCATAAATACTGCGAATACCACAAAGACATCACCCAATCGAATGAAAAGATAGTTATTCGAGTAGAGCATCAAGAACAATTCGTTTTGCGTCGATTCATGCAACCAAAAGAATAGTGGCGAAGATTGAAAAATAAGTAAAAGACCTACAACCAATGATGTTGCTATAGCCGTCGGATACAAAAAATTTGAATTTCTGAACCGGTAGAACACCAGTGAAATACCAGCGCCTATTGTCGTATACCCTAACCAAGGAATTATAGTAAATACCGACCCATTGGCTTTAGTAAGGTAGTTGGCCAATCCGTTGGGTAAAAATGAAAATGACCATTGTTTGTAGAGTGGCTCAAACAAAAACAATACTAGTGTAAGGCCAACCAAAAGCAATGGGAATATCGCTTTTCCCTTATTACTTGAAAATAGGTATAGTCCAATGATGGTAAGAATCGCAAGCCCGATACAATGTAATACATCGACAAGATAGAAGCTATCGTAGATATGCCCTTGAAATAGTCCAAAGAGGTTTAGACGCAGCGCATACCCAATCAGTAACAATTGTAAACCGCGGCGAATGCCCTTTTTTACCCTGGGGTTATCCCAACCAGTTTGTGGAGCGCGAATCAAAAGAAAAGTAAAAATAAAACCAGAAACTGTAAAAAAGACGGGGGCTGTTATTCCTCTGAAATAGAGCCAGGTTTTGTAAACAAAATTTTCGGAGTCTCTAAAAACTGGGTCCAGTAAACCATCCACAAAATGGCCTTGGAGCATCATTAAAATGGCCCAAGCCCTCATGGCATCGATAAAAAAGAGTCTATTGTTTACTGCTTTCATCCGCAATCTTTCAACATATATTCGTAACCAAAACGGATTTGGATTATTTTAGTTGGCAAAATTAGATAAAAAACACCCAAGGTGTTGATTTCTAGATATTATTACTGATAAACGTAACTTTTTATCCCATGGCTAAGATTTTAGCATTCGCCGGGAGTAATTCTTCCACTTCTATCAATTATGAACTGGTAAAACATACGGTTTCGCTTTTTGAAAACCATGATGTTCAGCTATTGAATATGGCCAATTACCCATTTCCGATGTATAGTGAGGACTTGGAGAAGACAGAAGGGTTTTCGAACTCGTTAGTTGAATTCAAGAATGACATCCAGAAATCAGATGCTTTGGTTATCTCAGTGAGTGAGCATAATAGCAATCCATCGGCCTATTTTAAGAATCTATTGGACTGGTTATCAAGACTAGAGCGAAAGTTTTTGTTGGATAAAAAGGTTTTGCTGATGTCAACTTCAATGGGCAAACGTGGCGGAATTGGGGCTTTGGGCGTAGTCGAAAGCTTAATTCCAAGATTTGGTGCCGAAGTGGTGACTACCTTCTCTTTACCCTCATTTAAAGAGTCGTTTTCTGACGAAGGGCACATCGTGAATCAAGAACTGGCAAGCAAACATCAAGAGGCAGTTGACACATTTTTGAATACACTGTAAGTCTTACATTTGTTTTGTGCTGAACGAGTTTAAAAAACACCTTTCGAAAAACTTTCCGTTTCTATTGAATTCAAAATTGTTGATTGCCTGTAGCGGCGGCATTGACAGTATGGTTTTAGTAGAACTATGCCAACGATGTAAACTTGATTTCTCTGTGGCACACTGCAATTATAAACTGCGTAGTGCCGCTTCTGATTTGGATTCGGAATTTGTGGTCTCTTGGGCAGAAACCCATGGGAGGCCCGTTTTTGTAAAAGAGTTCGATTTAAGCGATTCAAAAGGGTCCGTGCAATTGGAAGCCAGAAGGTTAAGGTATCAGTGGTTCGAGCAGATTTTGATGGATAATCAGATGCATTACGTACTTACTGCACATCATTCCGATGATAGCTTGGAAACCTTTTTTATCAATTTATCAAGGGGAACGGGTTTGGACGGACTGACCGGTATTCCATCCACAAATAAGCAGATCATTCGGCCGTTATTGCCATTCACAAGAAAGGAGATCGCTTCCTACG
>CAYNUM010000018.1:0-13023 GCA_964400025.1 uncultured Croceivirga sp. | reverse complement strand
TGTTGGTTCAAACCCAAGCCATAAAAATGGCAGTGTGCATCAATGATGCCTGGTATCACGGTCTTGCCCTTGACATCGCGAAGAACTTTGGAGGTATATTTCTCAAAAATATCAGCATTCTCGGCCACTTCAATAATCTTGCCATCATCTACCGCAAAACAACAAGCCTTTGGGAATTCTTCATCAACCGTATACACATTGCCATTGAAGACCAACATATCAACCTCTTGTTTCTTATTACAGGAGATGATGAAAAACAACAATGAAATAGGGAGAAACAGCTTTTTCATTTTGGACAGGCTTTCCTCAAAAATAGGAAATAAAAAACCCCAAGAAATCAATCTTGGGGCTTAACATGGTTAGGAAGACGTTAACTAGTCGTTTTCAAATTTTGTCATAACAAATTCAACACTTCCGTTGGCTAAATGATCTTGTTTTATTTTACCATTTCTTAATGCTTTAGTCTCACCGACTCCTTCCCAAACTATGCGGTCGTCATTGATACCTAATTTCTTGAGATAAAGCGCAACAGCTCTAGCGCGCAAGGAAGAAATAAATTTGTTGTATTCCGGTGTACCCGCGTCTGTAGAATGACCAGTAATTTTTAATTGTACCTCAGCATTTTCCTTGAGGAACTTGAAAATTTTCTTGACACTGGCAACAGCTGCAGCATCCAATTCATATCCCTTTGGCTCAAATGGATTCTGCTCCAATACATAAATCTTGTCCTTCTCGTAATTCACTCTGGGCATTTCCTCTAACTGGAAATCATCGATGAAGTAATAGGAAAAATCACTTGGAATTCGTTTGCCATCAGCGTTTAACAACTGAGTATTGGCATTATCTTCAAAATTTCCAACAAGTATTTGGCTCTCGAAACCTTTTGCTTCGAATTCACCACTAAGGGTAATCCAACCCTCGGAGTCCGCCATCGACTTATCAGGACTCAATTGTACGGTTTGAAACTCCAGTCCTTCCTGTAGATCCAAACGTTCTTTGGTCAAAGCCGCACTATTGGGCAATCGAATTTTACGATTGGTAAGAATAACGCTCATGTTTTTCATTACCAAGTTAGAGGCTTCGGCCAAACTTACCTTAAAAGATATTTTATAAGGAAAATTTTCACGTAACGTACTTTGCGTATCCAGTTGTACGTATTCACGATAATCATTCAGTGCATAGAAGTACAGCCCAAGGTAGCCATTACCTTCCGCGGCTTCTTGATTTCCTTTAAAATTATTTGGAATACCAAAGTCTTCATTGCTGCATTGATTAAAGTAATCACCTGAACTCGATGTTGGCAATGTTACATCTTGTAACAGCGCATTAAGACTGGTGAAGTTGGTCGGGCATGAAGAAAAGTCTTCAAAACCAGCATTCAAAATTAGGTTCTGCCCCAATGCGGTGCCCCCTAACAATAAGCATAAAATAGAAAAAAAGCGAGTGTAGAATCGTTCCATAGGCTATGATGATTTGGGTTCTCGCTTGTATCTAAAACGTAGTTTAATCGGCTTTATTATGTATTTTATCGATTGTTATCTATGAACAAAGTCATTGAAATACTAATACCCGAGTATTTGCGTTACCATTATCCAAATCTTGCTGTAATGCGCATATTGACCATTGTGCTATTATTGGCGTTTGCCCCATTTTTTACCCAGGCACAGAACTCGGTGCATGGTAAAATTGTGGACGAACTAGGGCTGCCCATCTATATGGCGGCTATTTCCCTAGATTCCACTGATAGTGTGGTATTTACTGATCTTGATGGAAACTTCACCTTAACCAATGAAAAGAAATTTCATTGGAAAATAAATATCAGTTCAGCTGGATATAAAACCGAATCCTTTTTTGTTTTGGATGGCGGGAACGCCGGTGAAATAATTTTGGAGTATGGAGATGAGCTCAGAGAGCTATTGGTCAGCGAACGGCCAGACGAAAATCTCAACGAGCCTTGATTACTGCTCTTCAAATTCGGTAATTACAAAATCTACACGTCGATTCTTTAATCGCGCTTCCTCAGTTGTCTGAGGAATCAAAGGCATACGATTGCCATGGCCTTTCCAAACAATGTTTTTACTCGGAAACCCTAGTGACACCAAATAGAATGCCACTGCCTTTGCCCGTTTATGGGAGAGAAATTCATTATGCCCTTCTGAACCTTTGTCGTCGGTATGACCATTAATAGTTACTTTTTTATTGGGTAACCCTTTTAGGTTTTTATAAAGTTCTTCAATCTTTTCCTTGGCTATTGCTGATAGTTCATAACTATCGTTTTTGAACCGTACGCCTTCAATCACATATGCTTCACCCATTTCAAAGGGCTGCTGTTGCGACTTAACCAATTGTATCTCGTCAATATAATAATAAGCAAACTCTTTCGAGGTTGAACGATAGTTCTCCGTCTTGTGTCTGCTTGTCATACCGTCACTATTGAAATTTCCAAGAACGATATGTTTTTCAAATCCTTTTGCTTTAAAACGCAAAACAATAGGTGTCCATTTTATGGTGTTACGTGAACTTCCCCTCCACCTTAATTTCTGAAAATGAAATCGATGGCTGATTGATTGGTCTAATCTAGTTTTGGACAGGTTCTTTGATGTGCCCAATCGAATTGGTTCTTCGGCGAACAGAATATTTATGTCGTTTGTGCTAACGGTCGAGCTCTCAGCTAGGGAAACGTAAAAGGTGACTTCATAGAATACATCTTTCTCCAACTGAGAATCCAGTTTCAACTGTATGTATTCGCGATAATTATTTGGAGAATAAAGGTATAGTCCAGCATATGCCTCCCCCATGAAAGCAACCTGTTGCCCCCTAAAATTTTTTGGAATGGCAACTTTGCCAGTGGCACATGTACTAAAAATATCGGTGGTGCCCAACGTTGGTGAGCTTAAATGAATACCATGTTCAGCTAGACTACTCACCTCTTTTGGACATTCGGTCAATAGTTCAAAGCCCCCGTTAATTACAATGTTTTCCTGTGTAAAACAAGTATAGGTAAAGCAAAAAAATAGGAACGCTGCGATTCGGGACATCGAATAATACCTTTTAAAACAAAGTCAAAGTTCATTAATAAAAAATAGGCTTTAAGGTGACTTTGTTTGATAACATTAAAAGTACCGGCCAATGGCAAAAATCAATCGGCAGAATGAAAATTTCAGCATTAAAAATGCCATTGACGAATAAACCTTCAATAATATAACTCAGTAATGAAACAATTATTATCCTCTTAATCAATGAGTTGTAGAAAATAAAAGAAACTCTACCCGCCTATTCTTTGCCCTACCAGAATCAGAACCGTTCGAAAAAAGGGGTTTATTGGCACCATGACCATACCAGCTCATACGATTTTCACCTATGCCCGCTTTGATAAAGTAATCTACAATTGCCTTGGCTCTTTTCTCAGAGAGTCTTTGATTGTACTGTCTACTGCCCAAATTATCAGTATGTCCATGTATTTCAAGGGTAAGGGTATTATCATTTCGTAACCTATCAAATACCACTGACAATTCTAATTTCGCTTCTTGGGTAATATTGAATTGGTCAAAATCAAAATGAATATTTCGAAATACGTAAAGGGAGTCCGTTTCAATTTTTTGCTCGATCTTCGATTTATTTTTTGAAGTCAAAGAAACCGAGTCAATATAGTAGTATGCTCCTTTTTTGGTTTCTTTTCTTTTGGTCTGTACTTTTTTGGTTGATTTATTATCTCGAAGGTTGCCAAGTGTCAAATAACGCTCAAACCCTTTTCCAGAGAAGGATAATTTAATTTTTAACCATACTGATTTATCCTCATGAATTTCAGCATGGCTTATTTCAAAAGTCTGAAATCGATTGCTTTTCATTTTGAACAAGTGACCTCTTGAAAGGTTTTTTTTGGTGTTGACGTCAAGAGGTTTCTCGCTGAAAACAACACCAAAATCCTTTACCGCAAAATCTGAACCTTCCGCCAGGCTTACATAAAACTCCAAGTCATACTTCTCTCCTACCTTTAGGGCTTTTGTAAGTTCAGCCTGAATATATTCACGATAGTCGCTGGGAGCATAAAAGTAAAATCCGGCATAGGCTTTACCTGATTTGGGGTGCTGTACGCCGTTAAAGTTCTCAGGCGCACTCATGACCTTACTACAGGTGTTGAAGTAATCCGTGGAACCTGTGGTCGGAGTGGACCAAAACTTTACTTGACCATCAAAAGTCCCCAAGGCATTGGGGCATTCGTAATATTCCTCAAAACTCGGATTCTTGACCAAGTTTTGTGAGACAACTAGCAAAGGAAGAACCCAATAAAATATACCTAGAACCCACCTCATGGTATTCTAAGGTAAGAAAATATGGATTCCTATCGTCTGCGGAATGTTTCAGAGTGTTGACTGATAAATCAGAAATCAAATTTATAGGAAACACCAGCCAAGGCCTGAAAGCCCTGAACGCGATAATCGACCCAACGTTGATAAAAGTTGTTGAACAAATTGGAAGCTTTGGCAAAAACGGATAACTGGTCGTTAAAACGATAACCCAAATGCAG
The DNA here is from genome assembly GCA_964400025.1 of uncultured Croceivirga sp. Classification (GTDB taxonomy): domain Bacteria; phylum Bacteroidota; class Bacteroidia; order Flavobacteriales; family Flavobacteriaceae; genus Croceivirga. Next base: position 8,495 of record CAYNUM010000018.1, on the reverse strand, counting down.
ATTCGCATCAACAAAACCATCTAAGGTTACAATATTGGAAACAAATTCATTAGGGGGAGTACCTTCGGAGGCCACGGATAATAGGTCTTGCCGTTCACCCATAAAAAATATGTTACCCCCCGCATACCACTGCTTGTTTATTTGATAGTCCATAAATACCGAACCCTTAATTTCCGGTAAGTTCCATGCGGGATTATCCGTTTCCGTATTGTAGTTGAAGTATTCCGCGTTGATACCCAAGGTAAAGTTTCTGTTGATGTCAACATTCACTTCTCCAAAAAATCCAAAGGTCCTTACATCATCATAAAAAACCTGAAAGGAGTTGCCAAAATTATATCCCCCTTCATCATCCCTAAAGAGGTTTCTAGGATTCAACAAAAACAAAGGTTTTCGATTTTCGGCTCGATAAAAACCACGAATATTATAACCAATATTGGTTGACAATTGCCCTTTTAGTCCCGCATAACCTTCGTACTGAATATCCGTCGGTTGTATGCTATATAAGCCGTAGAGTGGGTCATCTGCCGCTAAAACCAAAGATGGGGACACAAATGGATTTTCACCAACAAAATCATGATACGAATTTTGGTTTAAATCACCCTCAAGACCTCCATACGCAATCACCTGTTCGTCCAAGACCCGATATGAGGCGGTAATTGCCGGGTATATAAAGAAACTACCATTGCTGCGCTCCAAATCGGTACCATACACCAAATTTGCACCCAAGCTTAGGGTCAGTTCATCTCGTAATACCAAAAAACTAGGATTGACACCAGCTATCAATTGCCCATAACCAAAGCCGCTAGAGTTTTCGGTAACGTTAAGACTTGCATTGTTGAACTCCCCTCCCACATAATCTACTTTGGTCTTAAAGTTCACGAGTTCAGAACTTATGGGTACCTCAAACTCAGTTTTAAAAACCGCACGATTCTCTTGAGAATCCAATGCATCAAAGAACCGTCTCACCAAAATTCTGCCGTTCTTAAAAAAGGAATCCTCAACATTTAAATGTGCATTTACTTCTGCATTAAAATAGTTTTGGGTCTCATCAATACTTGCAATCTCCTCGGCGGTAAAAACACCACTTTCCAAGCCGTACCAATTGTACAATTGATGTCCAAAACCTAAACTAACACCCCAATCATAATCCCTATCCTTTTTGGCAAAGGAAACCTTTAAATCAGTATTGTAGAAGTCTGCTTTCAACGGAGTGCTATAGATATCCCCACGTGAGGAGAAATGGGTCAGGCCTACATCAAAAAGATTTTCGTCACGGCCTACCTCCCTACTGGTGTAAAAATCGACAATGGCATTATTAAAGTTACCGAGGCCTACCGATGCGTAGGAATTATAAAGGATTGGCGGAGGAATCTTTTCAACCCTGGCCGCCTTTGCTTTGGCCGGGGTAAATGTCGAGGCAACAGGCACTGAAAATATAACGTACTCTATTGGCTTTTTCTGCAATTCAATGGAATCATTGATTTGAGGTACCGATTTAATTTTAAAGGCATCGGAAACGGAGGGGGAATACGGTTTAACAACCGTTACCGTTTCCGTACCTATATTGTCGGTTTCTTGGGCCCGAACCAGCCCGAAAAGGCTCAAAAACAATGTGAGAATATAGAATTGTACTGTTCGCATGGTCTTCTGATTAATTACCATTGGGATTGATTGATGAGTTGATTTCGGCTTCTCGCGATTTTATAATTGAGAGTTCTCCACTGGCCTCTGCAACGATTTCAGTGAACTCCGAAAAGTTATCAATGACACTTTCCAAAATGTAAGTAGCTTGAAAGGCATCACCTAAGGCATAAAAGTTTTTGGCCATTATGACCAAGCCTTTTCCGCCCCATTCTTTATAGGCAGCAAAGTCTTTGGCCAACTTTTGCACCGAAACATTCGATGCTTCATAATCTTCTTTCTGGTTCTTAAAGTACGCATCGTAATACCAGGCCTCTGCACCTATTTCACCGGAAGCAATTTTCTTGACCTCGGCGAATGCTTCTTCTGCCAATCTTTCATTACCGGTTTCAATGGCCGAACGAGCAATCATGATCTGTGCATCGCTCTTGATACGGTTGTCAATATTACCGGCATTCAATACTTTCTCCGCGTAGGTCAAGGTATTTTGATAGTCTTTTTGCTCATAATAACCTTTCATCAAATTACTTTGAGCAAAAGTTCGGTTTTGGGCGATTTCTGCAGTAGCCTCTAGGCGTTCTAGAAAAGGAATACCGTTCTGATAGTCTTCTTTGGCCACATAAATCTCGCACACCCTTGTAAGGGCCTGTTCGCTGTATTCACTGGTTTCCCTATCAGCTACTTCTACATATCTGGGCAAAGCCTTGGCCTTTTCCCCTTGTGCAAAATACAACTGTGCAAGAGTAAAATTGGCCTGGGTCGAGTGCACCCCATTGGGAAACTCTTTCAAGTAATCTTCAAAAGCCCGAATTGCCACTCCCGTTTTTCCCTCCATATATTTCCGCTCGGCTGCCTCATAGCTGGCATCGTCCAACTCAGAATCAGTGACCTCCACAATATCTAGATTTCTGGCCCAATCGGCATATTCACTAACACGGCCCATGTCTACATATACCAGCTTGGCCGTAGCGACTGCTTGTATGGCCTCTTGCGATTTTGGATATTCACTTACGACACCTTTTAGTTTTTGTAGGGCAGCTTCATTACGACTGGCATTATAATGAACCAAACCTTGGCGTAACATCGCCTGGGGAGCAAATTTGCTTCTATTGAATTGTCTAATCAGTTGATCGTAGGTTTGAAGACCCAAATTTTCATTATTGGCTTTAACGTAGGTATTGCCCAATTCAAAAAGGGCATCATCACGAAGTGAACTTTTTGGGTACCGACCCACAAACCGCCCTAATCCATCAATTTTGGCCTGGTTATTACCCAAAAATCCGTAGCACATGGCCTTTTGAAAAGCGGCGTAATCACGCTCTGGGCCATTAATCTTAGCGGCTTTGTCATATTCATTCAAAGCGGACTTATAATTGCTCGATACAAAATAGCTATCCCCCAAGCGCATAAGGGCATCTGTTTTCATGGCATCATCAATACCCGAGGATTTTGAGGCCCTCTTAAATGCAGGTACTGCATTGGTATAGTCTTTTTGCTTGAAATAACAATAACCCAAATTGTAATCCAATTGGTCCGCTTCAGTCAAATTTCGACCCGCAGAATTTTTTTGAAACTCCTTGAAACTTTCCTCGGCCTTGTCAAAACGGTTAAGGCGATATTCCGATTCTGCCTTCCAATACTGCGCTCTTGCCCCGAAGGTAGCATTTGAATTTTGATCTAATGACTTTTCAAAAGCAACAAGTGCCCCCTCATAGTCATTGTCTACAAACAATTCAACACCTCTATAAAAAGCTACTTTTTGATAGGTTTCCTTACTAGCATAGTTTGCGTTTTTTTCCAAAAGCTCCATGGCACCTGCAAAGTTCTTTGAGGTAATAAAGGAATCGACCAAAAGGTTCTTTATCTCTTCTTCATGTTCATCATCAGGAAACCTTTCAAGATAAGCCATCATAACTTCCGGAACCGGCTCATAGGGATTACCAATTTCATAACTTAACCTAGCATAATTTAAAAGTGCGTCTTTTTCAATTTCTGGGCTAAAGGTCATTTGAGCCGCATTTCTGAATGCATTGAGTGCCTCTGTTTTCTGGTCAAGTTTCAAATAACATTCCGCCAAATGATAGTAGGCATTTTGGGCAACGGCATTGGTTCCGTCAATTATTTTATTGAATTGCCCAATGGCACTTTCAAAATCACCCTGCTTGTAATAACTATAGCCCAAAAGATAGAAATCGGCATTGCTCCACCGACCTTTTTTACCGCGATACTTTTTTAAATACGGAACTGCTTCATCATACCGGCCAAGGTTAAAATAACTTTCACCGATAATCTTGTTCAATTCAGAAATTTCACGACGATTGGCTTTCGACAATTGTTTTTCCGCCATTTCAATGGCCGTTTCAAAATTGCCCAATTTAAAATTCAAATCAGCTTGATAGTATGAGAGCTTTTCTTCTAAAAGGGCTGGATCGGTTATTTTATCAAAACGTTCATTTGCCGAGTCATAATCATCTTGTTCATAGGCGATATAGCCCAAATAGTATTCTGCTTGGGAACCATACTTTGGCGAGTTCGATACTTTGCTCAGATATTTTTCGGCCTCATCGGGTCGATTGGCCGAATAGTATGAATAGCCCATGTTGAAATTGAAGCGTTCCTTGTCTTTTCTTGACATCGCATTTTGCTCAACTTTTTTATACCATTTTAGAGCATATGGATATTTACCTGTTTCGAAGTAGTAATCGGCAACATCCATGAAGGCCGAATTTCTTTTTGTAGAGGTGGGGTATCGCTCAACAAAGTCTTCCATGAGCTGATCTGCACCCCTTTGGTTTAGACGGATGGCGGCATTAGCAGAATAATACACACTGTTTGCCTCGGTCTCTGAATCACTGGTGTTTTCTTTGACCTGCTCAAACAAGGCCATTGCGGCCTGGTATTGCTGATTGTTGTACAACGCCAAAGCGTCTTGGTACTGCTTATTTTCGTGTGAAAATATCTCGGTTTCCTGTGCGAAGATGATACCATGTATTCCTAAGCATAGGAATACCAAAGTCGAAATAGTTCGATTCATAGTGTTCTACGTGGGTTCTCGATTGATGTTTACATAACGTCAAATTCCGCGCCAAAGTATGATTAAGGTCAAGAAACCAACGTTTTTATAGGTTTCACCAAGCCTATTGAAAGTAGGCTAGAAAGTAGTACCAAATAGGAAACCCAGTTACTTCTTAAGGGTTCAAAACACTCATAATCAATAAACAAAACTTAAAAATTGTATCTTGGTATACACCTTAATCAATAAATACTATAACATGAAAATTCTAAAATATGTACTACTGTTTCTCTTAGTAGTAATTGTTGGCCTGGCCATTTACGCGGCCGTACAACCAAATTCGTACGAGATAACCCGAAGAAGGGTAATTGAGGCACCCACAGAACTAGTTTATGACAACATCAGTGATTACAAAAACTGGGAAGCATGGGGGCCTTGGTTGGAAGAAGATCCTTCAATGACCTTTGAATATGGAGAACAAACCAAGGGTGAGGGCGCTTCATATAGTTGGAACGGAAAAGACGGCCCTGGAAATCAAAAAATGGTAAGTGCCATTCCTTACGAATCCATCACCAATGAACTATCATTTGAAGGCATGGGGACTTCTACAGGCTATTGGAAGTTCAATCCGAACGAAAACGGTACAGAAGTAACATGGGGCATGAAGGCAGACGACGTACCTTACATTTTTAAATTCTTTGGCGCCATTAGTGGAGGATACGATGCAATGATGGGGCCGATGTTTGAAAGGGGGCTTGAGCGACTAGATAGCGTTTTGGTTTTGCAAGTAGAAGAATATGAAAAGTTGGCAAACACTTGGTCTATGGGCGAAGTATCAAAGATGACCGTCGAAGAGAAAAACTTTATTGGCTATGGGCACAGTGCAAAGATTGACCAAGCTGAAATGTCCAAAATATTTCAAGAATCCATGCCCAAGGTTGGGGAATATGCAGTTTCACAGGGGCTTCAGTATGGAGAATTTACTCCAGGCGCGGTTTACACCAGATGGGATGAAGTAACAGGTGAGGCTGATTTCATAGTCGGGGTCTTTTCTGAAAAACCTATAAAACCAGGTAAAAACATGAAAACCATGAATTTCCCAAAAGGAGATGTGGTCGGAGTTTCAAAATTTGGGAATTACGGGGTTGGTGATATGGAAGCGCATGCCGCCATGGCCGCTTTCATGGAAAGTAACAATTTGACAATGACGGGCATTGTATATGAACTATACATGAACGACCCTATGGAGGTGACTCCTGATAAAATTCGAACTGATATTCACTATCCTTTAAAATAGTCCAGCAAATTTTTATTGGAAACGCCGCTTTTTTAAAACTGCGGCGTTTTTCAATTTTAAAAGAAACTGCGCAGAATCATTAATTCCCTAAATCTTGATACTTTTACAGAAGTAAAGTTTACAATGCAAGAAACAATTTTAAAACTTCAGGATGCGGCCATTTTTCAAGACGATAATTTGGTTTTGAGCGATGTTACCCTACAAGTGCGAAAGGGTGAATTTGTCTACGTAATTGGAAAAACAGGAAGCGGAAAAAGTAGTTTTATGAAAACCCTTTATGGCGATATTCCCTTAAAAAAAGGAGAAGCTTCGGTCGTAGGCTTTGACCTAAAGACCCTAAAGGAAGATGATATTCCTTTTCTCAGAAGAAAACTGGGCATTGTCTTCCAAGATTTCAAATTACTGCCCGACAGAAATATCAACAACAACTTGAAGTTTGTTCTTCGTGCAACTGGATGGACCGATATTGCCAAAATAGAAGCTAAAACTGAAGAAGTTTTGGACAAGGTCGGGATGAAGACCAAAGGTTTCAAATTTCCTCATGAGCTTTCTGGAGGAGAGCAACAACGGGTAGCCATTGCCCGTGCCCTACTCAATGACCCAGAATTAATATTGGCCGATGAACCCACGGGAAACCTTGATCCACAAACCAGTGTTGAAGTCATGAAAGTTCTTCAAGAAATCAATGAAAGCGGGCGAACAATTATCATGGCCACCCATGACTATGCCCTAATCTTAAAGTATCCACACAAGACCATCAAGTGCGATAGCAGCAAAGTTTTTGAAGTGGTTCAAAAGGCGGTTTAAAATCTTTCCAAACTTTGTTCGTTAAGAAGTCGTGAATAAGCTTATGGAACTAAAATTCAGGTTCCATTCAGTTTTTGTTTCTTTGTTAAAATTTTGATAAAATGGAATTACTTGGAATCGACATCGGAGGTTCAGGAATGAAAGGTGCCATGGTCAATGCAGAGACCGGCGAAATGCTAACCGAGAGATTTAGGGTACCCACTCCTGAGAGCAGAAAACCCGATGACATGGCCCGAGTAATAAAAGAGATTGTCGACCATTTTGATTATAAAGGTCCGGTTGGATGTGGTTTTCCAACAATCGTTAAAAATGGCGTGTGCAAAGCCCCAGGAAATTTGGATAAAAGCTGGGTCGGGGTAAATATCGATGAACTCTTCACTACCGCTACCGGTCATGAATTCACTGTAGTTAATGATGCTGATGCTGCTGGTTATGCCTCAATGAATTATGGGGTCGGCCGTGGTAAAAAAGGATTGGTCATCATGATTACCGTAGGTACCGGTTTAGGCAGTGGTGCTTTCTACAATGGGGAGTTACTGGCCAATTTTGAATTGGGTCAAATTCCATATAAAGACTACAAGAAAATTGAACTTTGGGCCGCATCTTCGGCCAAAGAACGTGAGGGCCTGTCCTATGAACGTTGGGCCAAACGATTCAATAAGTTTCTCAAATATGTAGAATTAATCGTTTCACCTGACCTTATCATCGTCGGGGGGGGTATTTCAAAAAAGTGGGATAAATATGGGCACTTAATCAATATCGAAACCGATGTGGTTCAGGCTGAACTTATGAATCATGCCGGTATTATCGGTGCGGCCATTTCATGCCTGCGCGAACAACATCATGGACATTTGAGCTAAATTGCCGGTCACATGCCTTCATGGAGCAATCTTGACCAACAAATCGCCAGAAAAATGAAGTTGTGGGGAATACCCGCAATTCGTATATCATTTGCCATTATCTTCTTTTGGTTTGGAATTTTGAAACCATTTGGACTCTCAGCAGCTGAGGGACTTTTAAAAGCAACCGTTGCATGGTTACCTTTCGGAACACCAGATACTTGGCTAAAAGTGATTGGTTGGTGGGAGGTCATTATTGGATTGACCTTTTTATTTAAGTCGACAACAAGAATCGCAATAGCCTTACTCTTCCTTCAAATGCTAGGTACTTTTATGCCGCTAGTCTTCCTACCAGAAGTGACCTTTCAGAACAACAATGTGCTAATGCCCACTCTTGAAGGTCAATACATTATCAAAAATTTGATGATAATATCCGCAGCCCTTGTATTAGGCGGAAAATTCTACAAAAAGAAATCTTAGGATTAATCCAGTATAACGTTAATCTTCAACTAGATTTTATTACGCTTTCTATCGACTTCCTTCAAGTGAATTTTACGCAAACGCAGGTGCTTCGGGGTTACTTCGACCAACTCGTCTTTTTGAATGTATTCCAAGGCTTCTTCCAATGAGAACTTAATTGCAGGCACAATCTTTGCTTTGTCATCAGCACCAGCTGAACGCACATTTGAAAGTTTCTTGGTCTTGGTCACGTTGATGGTCATATCATCTTGGCGTGAGTTTTCACCAATGACCTGACCCTCATAAATATCTTCACCCGGGTCGATAAAGAACTTACCACGTTCTTGAAGTTTATCTATTGAATATGGGATGGCCGTCCCATTTTCCATTGAAACCAATGAACCGTTAATTCTACCATTAATCTCACCTTTTAAAGGCT
>CAYNUM010000017.1:2475-13064 GCA_964400025.1 uncultured Croceivirga sp. | reverse complement strand
ACTTTGAAAGTTTCAACGAGCGACTCTTCGCCCGCATGAATGTTGAAGAAAACGAGCCCAACACGGACTTTCTTCCCAAAAGTGACGGTTTCACCATTCCTACCGGATATTTGGATAAGGTGTACCCAACCGTTAATGAAAAACTGAACAACTCAAAGGGTAAGGTCATCAATTTAAGACAACGTACTATTTTTTACTATGCTGCAGCGGCAATTGCCTTACTCTTTGTGATAACTATTGGTTTGAACTCAGAACAAAGTCCTGATTTGAATTTTGATGATTTGGCCAGTGCAGATATTGAAACCTATTTTGAAAACAACGAATTCGGCCTATCTTCCTACGAAATTGCCGAAACCATGGATTTAGAGGATATTTCAATTATTGAAATATCTGAGAAAGACCTGCAAGAAGATAGTATTTTGGAATATTTGGATGAAAATGTTGAAGATTTAGAGGATTTAGATTTGAATTATGAAGAATTGGAATATTAAAATATTGGCAATGCTTGCCTTGCTATTGAGCACGGCAATCTATGGGCAAAGACCAGCACAAGAACGCATACGAACCTTAAAGGTGGCTTTTATTACCGAACGCCTTGGCTTGACCCCTGAGGAAGCACAAAGCTTCTGGCCAGTGTATAATGCCCATGACCAAACCTTACAAAAATTGCGACGTAAGGAACGACAGCGTTTTGGAAGTCAATTGCCATTTTTGGAAGATCTTTCTGAAGACGAGGCTTCGAAATTACTTTCTGATTATAGAAACATCCAAAAAGAAAAGTTTGAAATAGAGCAGCAATTCGTCTCAGATTTGAAAAACGTACTTCCCTCCAAAAAAGTAGTTTTATTGTTAAAAGCTGAAGAAGATTTCAAAAAAAGGCTGTTACAACAGGTTCGAAAACGACAGAACAACTAAAAAGAAGATATTATCGACAAAGAGTACAAAAAAGAAGCCAAATGGCTTCTTTTTTTATTAAACCTTATCAAAACCCAGTAGTCATAGCTATAGAAACCCAAATAAATCCAGTATTATGAAAAATTTGAAACTTATCTTTTTGATCATGGCCCTAGTAGGTGGAATGTTGACCACCGCTGCACAAAAAACAGTATTAAGGGTATATCCGAAACATGGAACGGTGGTTACAACCATCAATACACCAAAAGTGTTCGTGCACAAACGAACAAATTTTTACTTTGCAGATGGAGTATGGTACAAGGCGCGTGGAAGAAAATATGTTGTCGTGGGCGCTCCGGTAGGAATAAAAGTTAGAAATCTTCCTCGAGGAAACAAAGTTGTCGTTGTAAACGATAGAAAATTATACAAATACAAAGGCATTTGGTACAAAAAGTCTGGAAGAAACTACATAGTCGTAAATGTTTAAATAGTGTAGGATTAGTTAGTTGTTAGTGTAAAGAGCGCCTTTCGGCGCTCTTTTTGTTTTACAGCTATACAATCAAAGATTTGAAGTTAAATTGAGACTGTTAACGGCTTCTGAAACTTCGTATCCCAGTCTTAGCCCTTCTGTACAATCCATTCTGATATGCACCCCAAAAGGAACTCTTGAAAAAGCATTTTCTTCTGCCATTTCACTAAAGGAAGTGAACTCCCTTGGAGCACTCAAAAATTCTGTTCTACCTTCATGACTGCGGTCAGTGAAGTTGACGGTATCGCCAAATTCATCAATAAATATTCCGGCAGCAGCTGAGGCAAAAGCAGAATGACCTGAAGGATAACCAGGAAAAGAAGGGTTTGGCCAGAATATGAATTTATACAGATTGGTCTGATAACCGGCATCGATAAACTCTTGGATGTAAACATTGGGGCGCATCACCATATATTCGTACTTATCGGCCCAGGTCGAAACCGAGGCGTCATTCAACGAAAAACCAAGTTTAAGCAACAGCACAAGTGCTGATTGATAATCTAAATCGAACTGCTGTATCAATTGGACAGCAATTGATATTTGTCTTCCTGGCGGACTCATCATTAAGCCCTCAACGTCATCTGACCAAAATTCAGAAATCCAAAGGTCTTCATTCGTTTCTTCTGCAGCTATAGTACTAATTTCATATACTTCAAACATTTCGGCATAATAAGCACTAGAAGTATCTTCACTGTATTCAATAGGTGGTGGTACCGATGATGTCTCTTCTGAAGAAATAACAAAAGTTCGAGCAGAACCCCAATATGGAAACCAAGCTCTTTCTGCATCATCGCTGTAGGTCCAGAATCCATCACCAACTGGGGGTTCATAAAAAAAGGGCTGAGGATCAAGAATCTGCTCTTCAGCTTCATTATCAGTTTGACTATAATTGATGATTCTAGAGGCCACATAATTACCCCAATCTCTTGAATTTCTTATCACTTCTTCGGTAAGATTATCCGACAAGGTATTCTCAATACGGTTTTCTAGATTATTGATTCTAGCATTCTCATTAATCGAAACACTAAACATAAAATGTTCAAAAACACGGGCATAACATCTATTTAGTGCAAGATTCAAATCAATGGTACCTGCCCTTCTATCTTCATTTATTTCAAGGCTTTGCAATCGAACCGCATTAGTTGTGTATTCTGGCATACTGTAAATTGCCGTCTCATAAACCGCTAGGTTAATATAAGCCAATGCCCTGGCGGTTGCGTTGGGTCGCATGCCTTCGGTATATCGATCTAGTTCTAACCATAGGTTGTTCCAATCAACCACTAACTGTGTAGTCTCGTCGCTCATTTCTCCTACTCTATCGGCAGGGTCTATGTTTTCATCTTCGGTGTCTTCCAAAGAGTCATCAGTCGTTTCACTTTCAGAAAGTGTTTCAAAAGTCTCATCGTCATTTGCACATGATTGAAAAATCAAAATAATCATTGCGCCAAAAAGAAGTCTTTTAACGTTTTTCGTTGTCATAGTATAGAATTTAATTAGATATTAACATGGCTTGTTTTAAGCTCATGTCTTCTCATGCATTACATCAATTGGGGCGTAATGGTGAAAAGGGTAAAATTCTATCATATGCATTGGGGGCGTTATATTTTTGACGTTTGATGCTTTTTCTTAGGTTGCCTTGTGCTACATAGTGTTAATTAAAAACTAAATCTTCTTATTGTGATTACTTAATAAGGGATAAGGCTAATTACTAACTTTGATTTTCGGTGATAAATGGACTTCTAGATTTCTTTCGTGATAGCATTGGTCAAACTCGAAATATTGCGTAAGTGAATAAAGCCGTTCAATTCGTAGATGTTAAAAATTCGAAGTATGATAAAAAGAAGGGATTTTATAAAGAACACGACCGCTTCATCTTTGGTCTTAGGCATGCCCATGGCCTTTGGTGATAAAATTGTCGCTTCCGAAGAAGCTCCAGAAATTATTCGACCCAAATCGCTAAAGAAAGGAGATGTCATCGGTCTCATAGCGCCGGGTTATTCGATTACCCAAGAGATGTTGGACAATTCCATAAATGAAATTAAGGCCATGGGCATGGAGCCCTACCACACCTCTAGAGTTTTTGGTAATCACGGTTACTTTAGCAATACTGATGATGAAAGGGCCAAAGACCTCATGCACATGTTTACCAATGAAAAAGTAAAGGGTATTTTTTGTATTCGTGGAGGTTATGGTTGTACACGAATTTTAGATATGCTTAATTACAACCTCATTGCCCAAAATCCAAAAGTATTATTGGGCTATAGTGATATTACAGCCCTAATCAATGCTTTTTATATGAAAATCAAATTGGTCAGTTTTCATGGATACATGGGTCCCAAACCAGATTCTTATGCCTACCATGGGGTAAAGAATATCGTGATGAACCCTACTGATGAACATACCATCAAAAATTTTGATTTTAACACTGAAGCTGTTTCCGATGCAGTTTATGACAGATATGTAATCACTCCCGGAAAAGCGACTGGAACATTAGTAGGTGGAAACCTTTCGCTATTATCGGCCATGAACGGTACTGATTACGATATTGATTATACCAATACATTGGTCTGTATAGAAGACGTGGGTGAAGCACCTTACCGTATTGACCGAATGTTGACCCAATTACTTTCGACTGCAAGCTTTAGAAAAGCCTCTGGGGTAATCTTCGGTGTTTGTGCGGGCTGTGATAAAAAAGAAGGTTCCGATTCTTTTTCTTTGAAAGAAGTAATTATGGACCGTATTGCTCCCCTGGGTATTCCAGCGGTGTATGGAATGAGCTTTGGGCATATTCCAGAAAGTTTCACCTTCCCTATCGGTATCGAGGCGGTGTTGGATACTGAGCGTTTCACCCTACAATTGCGTCAAAAACCACTATTATAATCAATTAAAGGTGAGCTTGGCGATTCTATTTCTTCCAGCAGCATAGGCGATGGAATCGTTTAAGAAGCGTATGGTATAAAATCCTTCATCACTTAACGGCTTCCAGTTTGCGCCACTATCCTTTGAATATGAAATTCCGGTGAAGCCCGTGGCAATCAAATCCAATCCTCCTGAATTTGGAATGTATTGCACGCAACTTTTGTAACCGGGAGACTGACCATCGGCCATCAACGACCATGTTCTGCCACCATCTGAAGTACTTATTTTATTGGAAAACTGAAGTTCAGGTTTGCTGAAATCACCGCCAATGCCAAATCCTTTTAAACCATCATAAAAAGCAATGGAATATATTCCCTGATAGGCCTCTTGAATTTGAATTGGTGTATCTATGGCCGCCCAGGTCCTTCCCTTATCCCCAGTAAACAACAACTGCTCTTTTGAGGTCATTACCCAGGCGCTATCATCCATGGCCACTATGTTCGTATTACTGGCAGCATACGCACCTGTGGTATCATCCAACTGGGGAAGATTATCACAAGGCAATCTTTGCCATGTTTTTCCACCATCCCTTGTTATGATTATGGCAAAACATCCATCATTGAAATCGCCAATGGCAATACCCTCCTGGTCATTCCAAAAGGTCATAGCATCATAAAAAACGCCATCACCTTCTTCTTTATATACCAGCTCCATTTTTCCTCCGGCACCCGTCTTATAGAGCAAGGCTGGGCTACCCACCGAAAGCATAAAAAAATCAGTTTTGGTGTGGGCTACCGCTCTAAATTCTGGGATTATCGAATCATAGGTTTGCACACTTGTCCGTGCGGTATTCGAAATGGTATTGACCGAACCATATACCCCTTTGCTTCCAGCGAAAGCCAACGTATTATCTTCCAAAAACTCTATGGCCCGAATGCTTACCGAATCTTCGAATACCGTTTCAACCGATACCGAAGTATAATTGTGTGAAGTTTCCTTTTCGGTGCAGGCAAAAGCAACTAGCCAGAGTAAGACTAATAAACTAAATTTTTTCATTCGGACGCTTTTTTCAAAGATAGGTTTCATTTTATGTCATTCTTAGGCTTTGCTTACAAAGTCGAAGAATCTACTCTATTTAAGATTCTTCAATTCGTTCAGAATGACAAAAGGTTAGCTACCTTTGCCAATCTTAAAAGAATTCATGCGACTCCACAGAAATCTGGTATTTGCCGTTATAGACGCCCTCAACCTTATTTTCAATGAAAAGGAATATGCCGACAAGGTTATTGAAAAGGTATTGCGGCATGACAAACGTTGGGGCGCTCGTGATCGCGGGTTTATTGCCGAAACCACCTATGAAATTGTTCGTTACAAAAGACTGTACTCCGAAATCGCAGAAGTTCAAGAACCCTATTCGAGGCCTAATCTTTTTCGTTTGTTTGCGGTTTGGGCCGTTCTGAGGGGAATTAAATTGCCAGACTGGAAACAATTGGAGAACACCCCCGAAAGACGTATCAAAGGTCGTTTTGATGAACTTTCAAAAATTCGAAAGATTAGGGAGTCCTATCCTGATTGGTTAGATACAAGGTGCGAAAAAGCGTTGGGCACCAAATTGTGGGACAAAGAGAGTGCGGCCTTAAATCAACAGGCAGAAGTGGTACTGCGTACCAATACCTTAAAAACCAACAAAAATGTATTGCGCAGAATCCTGAAGGAAGAAGGTATTATGACCGAAACGGTTTCTGGTGCTATGGACGCCCTACTACTTGAAGAACGAAAAAATGTATTTCAAACACAGACATTTAAAGAAGGATTGTTTGAAGTACAGGATGCCTCTTCACAATTGGTTGCTCCTTACCTAGATATAAAACCCGGCCAGCGGGTAGTGGATGCCTGTGCAGGTGCAGGTGGCAAAACCCTTCATTTAGCTTCTTTGATGGAAAACAAGGGGCAATTGATTGCCATGGATATCTATGAAAGTAAATTGAAAAAACTAAAAATAAGGGCACGACGCAACGGAGTTCATAATATGGAAACCCGTAGTATAGATTCCACCAAGGTCATCAAAAAACTTCATGGCAAAGTTGATCGCCTATTATTGGATGCACCCTGCTCCGGACTTGGAGTAATCCGAAGAAACCCTGATAGTAAATGGAAACTGGAACCCGAATTCGTAGAACGGATCAAAGGGGTACAAGGTGAAATTCTTGCTGACTACTCAAAAATGGTGAAGCCCGGTGGAAAAATGGTGTATGCTACTTGCTCCATATTACCTGAAGAAAATACAGAACAGGTGCAATACTTTCTTTCTACTGAACGGGGACAAGACTTTTCCCTGGTCAAAGAACAAAATATTTATTCTTCAGAAAGTGGGTTCGACGGGTTTTATATGGCCCTTCTAGAGAAAAAGGTATAATTATTTGATTTGTGTAACTTTGGATTATGCAAAAAAGGGTTTCCATTGAAGACTTTTATGAATCTACGCATCACTATGTTCCCGAAAGTGTAAAATCGGGCATAGGCCACTTCAATGTATTTAAATTGGACGAGTTTGCTAGGGCAAAAGCAAAACCCATGCCCTTCAATCGACGCGACTATTTCAAAATAAGTCTGGTCAAGGGGAAGAGCAAGGTGCATTACGCGGATAAGACTATCGTTGTTGAAAAACAGGTGTTGGTTTTTTCAAATCCACAGATTCCTTATAACTGGGAACGAATCGACAATCAATTGACTGGCTATTTTTGTGTTTTTACGGATACGTTCTTTCATCAATTCGGAGACCTAACCCAATACCCCATTTTTCAGCCCAATGGCAATCCGGTATTTCAATTATCCGACGAGCAATTGGAGCAAATCTCCGCTACATTCAAACGAATGTTTGAAGAAATCAACTCAGACTATGCCTATAAATACGACCTATTGCGAAATATGGTTTTTGAGTTGATTCATACAGGGCTCAAAATGCAACCTGCCCAAGTTGAGGAAAGCAAACATTCGAATGCGTCCGAACGCATTTCCGGTTTATTTATGGAATTATTGGAAAGGCAGTTCCCAATTGAAAGTCCGTTACAGCGTATCCGACTTCGTTCTGCTTCAGAATATGCCGAACAATTGAGTATTCATGTCAATCACTTGAACCGCGCGCTGAAGGAATCGATGCAAAAAAGCACTTCGGTATTGATTTCTGAACGAATGGTTCAAGAGGCAAAAATATTGCTTAGACACACCAATTGGAATATTGCTGAGATAGCCAATTCCCTGCGTTTTGAAGAAACAGCCCATTTTTCAAACTTTTTTAAAAAGCATACGGACCACTCCCCCAACTCCTATCGGAAATTAGAAATTGTTTGATTTTTGCAATTCTTAGTTTTCCTTTTGTAACCAATAAACAGCAATTCAAACTGAAATTTGTAGTGTTCAATTTTTAAAACAATACACTATGAATTCTAATAAAATAGCACTGGTCACTGGCGGTAGCCGTGGTTTAGGAAAAGATATGGCAATACAACTGGTCAAAAGAGGGTTGAAAGTTGTAATTACCTATCATTCAAACGAAACCGCTGCTGAAGTGGCGCTCAATGAAATTAAATCTAATGGCGGCGAAGGTTTGGCCCTTCAATTAGATGCTCGAGAAATTTCAGGTTTTGAATCCTTTAAAACGAATTTGACTGAGGAGTTAACTAAAAAATGGAATACATCTAAGATTGACTTTCTAATCAATAATGCAGGCTTTGGTTATAACGGTTCTGTATACGATACTACAGAAGAGGCCTTCGATGATTTAATAAACGTTCATTTTAAAGGGGTCTATTTTTTGACGCAAAAATTGTTGGATTGCATCAATGATGGTGGAGGTATCATCAATATTTCCAGTGGATTGGCCCGCTTTTCCTTTCCTGGATATTCGGCATATGCCAGTATGAAGGGTGCGATAGAGGTCTATACCCGTTATTTGGCCAAGGAACTTGGAGAACGAAAAATAAAAGCCAATACCGTGGCTCCTGGAGCTATTAATACCGATTTCAATAAAGACCGTTTTGAAGCGGCACCGCAAATTGTTGATATGATTGCTAGCTTAACCGCATTAGGCAGGGTCGGCGAGGCGGAAGATATCGGTGGCATAGTATCTTTTCTTTGTACCGAAGATGCGGCCTGGGTAAATGGGCAACGGATTGAAGCTTCGGGAGGAATGTTCGTTTAGAAAAAAGCGGGTTTCCTAAAAAGGAAACCCGCTTTTTTTATCAGTTTTCAAAAACAGTGTTGGCATAGCCCCCTTTGGGTTGGGCATTGTACTCATTTACCAACGCTACCAAGGCGTTCATAAATGGTGTGTCACAATTGGCGGCAAAAGTTGAAGGTCGCTGAAATTGAACCCTAAAATCATAATCTCCATTGAGATATTTGTCATCAATTTCGGGTTTATCGCCAATATAGTTCTTCAAATTTACGTTTCGAATGTTTCGTGGATTTTTGTTCTTATCCTTTTGAACCAATAGTTCAAAATTATTGGTCATAAAAGCTAGGTGTTGGTCTCCACCTTCAAGGTAAGAATCCATCACCGGACCATGAATAAAACCATTTTTGGTGCGGTAGAACTTTCTGTATACGGTAATGTCACCATCTGCAACGACCTCTAGCATAAAACGTTTTGGCAACATTCCCACTTTAGTGGTTGCCGATAGATTCACATACTTTACCTGACGGAATTCACGGCCATTATCAAGTACAAAACCTTTTATTTGTTTCACCTTGTACTTTTCCATCACCTTTTTCTTGATGCGCTTTCCCTTTTTGTACTTTTTATAGGCCTTTTCATCAATCACAATGATATTTCCCTGCTGGAAGTTATGGGGATTACAATTGTCAATAAAAATATAGGCCTCCTTGGTTTTTCCATTTTTAAGGGTAAGGGTACCCTTATGATAATCTGAACAAGTCTTGGGAGCGGTGTCAGATGCATTCACATTGGTCGTTAGACCAACTAAGAACAATAAAACGAGTGTAAATGTTTTGGAAGTCATAATTCGGTGTTTGGGGTTCCGAACTATAACTTAAAAATTTGTTTTTTAGTATGTTAGCGTACTACCGTTCATCGAACTAAGCCCACACCCTTTCGAGAAAAGCGATAAAATTTTTACTGAGAATCTGTTCAATTTTGGGTCTTGAATACCCTCGTTGCTCCAGCATTTGAGGTAGCTCTTGTAAGTCGGCAATCGTATCAAGGTCTTTGGGGGATTGTTCTTTACCATATACAACATCCAAATCGGTACCAATACCCACATGATCGCAATTTCCTGCAAGCTGACAGGTATGGTCAGTAATTTGAACAAGCTCACCTTTGACCTCCATGGTCTTATACCATTCTAACTGCGCCTTAGTCTGTGCCCAAGCCTGTTCAGGCGAATGCCAACCCGGCAATTTACTATCTCGCTTTACATAGCGTGCGATTTGTGTAGCAACGCAAAGACCAATATTACCTGCTCGCATAGCGGGAAAAGAAACCGTGTTATTTGCCCGATCTGGCAAATCGGTCATTCCTTTTTCCGAATCCCTTATTTCCTCAACGGACCAACGCAAATCGCGATTCCACTCCATAGCGTTCATGGATAGGTCCAAATGGGCATCAAAAATGAGGTAATCTTCCACTAGTAGGTGATTTTGTGGTCGCGTGCGGCCACTTCCCAAGCACCAGTGACTTCATGGTCTTCTACCGTAATGACACGTGAGTATTTGGCTACTGTAGGGCATATATGCATTGGAACAGCATAAAAAATATCACCGATATTATACTTTTCAGGGTTCTCGACCGAAACCACGAAATGCTCCTCACTCTGACTAAGTTGTTCAAAATCATTGGTGTTTAAAAATTGGACCCGAGGAAAGGCCATTTCTGAAGCCAATGCCTTATGCCCTAGATCAAGGCAAAATTGATTGGGTTTGGGCTTGCTGATGAGTCGCATGGCCAGCACCGCTGCGTGCTGAAAATTCATGTCTGGAAATTTGGACCCATAGCCAGCATCCCAAAGCAAAACAGTACCAGGAGAAAGCACCACATCTTTACGATGGGCATGTGCTGGAAAGGTCGGAGAACCCCCAACTACAATGGAACCGACGATATACCCCTGTCGTTCAAGTTCTGACTTCATATCCAATACCGGTTGCAAAGCTTCGGTACAGGCGCTTTTACGCTCTTCCAAATCCGGAATACGTAAATGACCATCGTATACATGAAACCCTTTGGTCTCCAAGTTGGTATTTGCCGAAATATTTTTGAAAAGGTCAATAACCTTCTGACCTGGGGCTATAC
>CAYNUM010000017.1:0-2455 GCA_964400025.1 uncultured Croceivirga sp. | reverse complement strand
CCATTATTGATATCAATAAAAATTCCGATTTTCCGGTTTCTTTTTTGGGCTTCTTTTGCAATGGCCTCAATAGAATCTTGATTGTCAACCAAACATGAAAATTGCAATTCAGGAAAGTTGGTTATAACATCGAAGAAACGACCAATATTGGGACCCACAGGTTGCATGGCCAACAGGATATCTTTTGCTCCCGTAACGGCCAACAATTCAGCTTCTGCAATGGTAGCACATTTGAATTTATCGATACCATAGGCTCGTTGCATCTTAATCACCTCAGCCATTTTATAGGTTTTGACATGAGGTCGAAGTCGTTCGGGCGAACCCGCTATACGGAGCATTTCTTCAATATTGTATGCAACACGTTCAGGATAGACCAAAAGTGAAGGTGTGCTAATGGCATCGGGATTTGCTACTTCAAACCAATTTCTTTCGCTCATTCCGGATGTAGTTCAAATTGTGCTTCTATTTCGACCAAAATATTACTCGGTAGCATCATTCCTACTGCGCTTCGTACACCAATTCCATTTTCCTTTCCAAAAACATCGGCCATCAACTCACTGAATCCATTGATGACATAAGGTTGTTCACCAAAGTCAGGGGTGCAATTGACCATTCCCAAGACTTTAACCACACGCTTTATTTTATCCATGTCCCCAAAATGGGCTTTAATCGTGGATAACATGGTCAGACCGACCTGTCTAGCCGCTAATTTTCCCTTGTCTTTATCGGCATCATGCCCTACCCTGCCGGTCATCAAGCTCTTATCCATATTTACCGGGCCCTGCCCTGATACATAAAGCATGTTTCCAACCACTAAAATTGGGCGATATACTCCGGCCGGTGGTGGTGCAGGAGGCAGTGCTATGCTTAATTCCTGAATTCTATTTTCGATTGATTGTGCCATATTTATTTTAAATAAATTGATTCAAAGCCAAGGTTCCCAAAAGTCCCATAATACCTACGAGCGTTTCCATAACGGTCCATGTTCGAAGGGTCTGTTTTACGGATAGATTAAAATACTCCTTAAAAAGCCAAAAACCAGAATCGTTGACATGCGACAGCATTAAACTTCCTGAACCTATAGCCAATACCAAGAGTTCAGCGCTAACGCCATCACTAGTGGCCAAAGGTAGAACGATACCAGCGGCAGTCAATCCGGCAACGGTTGCTGAACCTACGCAAACACGAATGGCAGTAGCAATCAACCATGCCAAAATAATTGGTGAAAAGCTTGAATTTTCAAGTAGTCCAGCGATATAGTCACTTACTCCGCTATCAATCAATATTTGTTTTAAAGCGCCGGCACCGCCGATAACCAGCAGAATCATGGTAATACCTACAACCCCCTCTACAACGGTATCCATGACCTCCTTCATTTTACGTCCTTGCCGAATCCCCAAGGTATAAATAGCCAATAAGACGGCCAATAACATGGCCATTACCGGATTCCCCAAAAAGATAAAAAAGGTTTGCAATGGGCCTGCTGTCAAAAACTGTTCAGCAGCAATAGCTAGAAAAATGAGGATGATTGGAAAGAGCGCGGTAAACAAACTGATCCCAGTTTTGGGCATCTCGTGGTCTTCCAATATTTGAGGGTTATAGAATTTAGCCAAGGGCTTAGCTTCTACATTTTTCAAGGTTCGCGCAAAAAGTGGTCCACCAACAATAATTGCGGGCACGGCCACTATCAGACCATACATCAAGGTTTTACCAAAATCAGCATTGAACATGGTCACTATAGCCGTCGGAGCAGGATGTGGAGGGAGATACCCATGGGTAACCGATAATGAAGTGAGCATGGGCAAGCCAACATAAAGCAGCGGTAACCTTGTGGTCGCTGCAACCGTAAAGACCAAGGGTACCAAAATGACGAATCCAACCGAATAGAACATAGGTATGCACACTATAAAACCTGTGAGCACTACAGCCCATTGCACATATTGAATCCCGAAGGTGTCTACAAGCTTCGTGGTAATACGTTGTGCAGCACCACTATCGGCCACCAATTTGCCCAACATGGCACCCAGCCCTAAAATGAGCACCAAGAAGCCTAGAGTGCTCCCAATTCCCTTTTGTATAGAGCCCACAATGGCCAAAGGTTCCATGCCCTGGAGCAAGCCGACAAAAAGACAAACGATAATAAAGGATAGAAAAGAATTGAGTTTAAGACCGGCAATTAAAGCGAAAAGCAGCAAAATGCCAGCAATAACAATAAGTAAAGTCATAGATTGGTCCAGTTTGGTCTAAAAGTAGCGAATTTAAGATCAGGGTACAGGTCAATTTCCTTATCTTTCCGATGAAGAGAAAAACGTTGACCTTAACATGAAACAGTTCTACGATTTTAATAATTTCAAGGGTGACCTGACCGGTGGATTGGTAGCTGGTGTTATTGCGCTTCCACTTGCACTGGCTTTCGGCGTACAGTCAGGAATGGGTGCTGCGGCAGGCCTTTATG
>CAYNUM010000016.1:0-13103 GCA_964400025.1 uncultured Croceivirga sp. | reverse complement strand
CCCCTGTTACCAGGATGAAAACCTGGCGTCCTAACCCCTAGACGAACGGGCCAAAATGTTTGCAAAGAACGTTAGTTGCATAATTTGCGGACGCAAAAATACAACTATTTTGCAGTATTGCAAGTGGTTAGTTTTATTTTTTGGGCCTATTAATAGGCTTTGGCAAAGAGTACGCGGTAAGGTGAAGGTTTACCGGTGACCATACAGCTTCCTGCTTCCTTTTCAACATTTAACGGTATGCAACGAATAGTGGCTTTGGTCTCTTCCTTAATTTTATCCTCGGTGGCTTTGGTACCATCCCAGTGGGCGGCAAAAAACCCTCCTTTTTCATCCAGTAAGCTTTTGAACTCATCATATGAATCCACTGGAGTAATATGACTCTCCTGATGTTTTTTGGCCCTATCAAAAATATTGGCCTGTATATCCGATAAAAGTTCTTCAATCTTAGTCACCACACTATCGATAGCAACCGATGTTTTTTCTAAGGTGTCCCTTCGAGCTACTTCTATTGTTCCGTTTTCCAAATCGCGATTGCCAATAGCAAGACGAACAGGTACGCCCTTTAATTCATATTCATTGAACTTGAACCCGGGCTTATGGGTATCACGATCATCAAATTTTACTGAGATACCTTTTTCCTTTAATGCCTCTACGATGGGGTTCACCTTCTCAGAAATAGCTTCCAATTGCTCCAATCCTTTGTAAATCGGTACAATGACGACCTGAATGGGCGCTAATTTAGGCGGCAACACCAACCCATTGTCATCACTATGGGTCATGATCAAGGCACCCATCAAACGGGTAGAAACGCCCCATGACGTGGCCCAGACATGCTCTTGACCTCCTTCTTTAGTAGCGAATTTCACATCAAAGGCTTTGGCAAAATTTTGACCCAAAAAGTGAGATGTTCCTGCTTGCAGGGCTTTTCCATCCTGCATCAGCGCTTCGATACAATAGGTCTCATCAGCCCCCGCAAAACGTTCACTTTCCGTTTTGATTCCCCGAACAACGGGTACGGCCATATGTTTTTCGGCAAAAGTCGCGTAAACATCCAAAATAGTCTCAGCTTCGACAATAGCTTCCTCTTTTGTAGCATGGGCCGTATGCCCTTCTTGCCACAGAAATTCAGCGGTCCTAAGAAAAAGACGGGTTCGCATTTCCCATCGAACCACATTGGCCCATTGGTTCAACAACAGGGGAAGGTCCCGATAGGATTGAA
Organism: uncultured Croceivirga sp.; assembly: GCA_964400025.1. Classification (GTDB taxonomy): domain Bacteria; phylum Bacteroidota; class Bacteroidia; order Flavobacteriales; family Flavobacteriaceae; genus Croceivirga. The sequence goes on along the minus strand of CAYNUM010000016.1, from coordinate 11,884 downwards.
TCCACTTTCTATAGGTATCCCAGATAATGGTCTCCGAGGTCGGACGAACAATGAGTTCTTCTTCAAGTTTGGCGTCTTCATCCACCACTATGCCGCTGCCATCTTCTGCATTTTTAAGGCGATAGTGGGTCACTACAGCACATTCCTTGGCAAAACCCTCAACATGGCTGGCCTCTTTACTCAAGTATGATTTTGGAATAAAAATGGGAAAATAGGCGTTTTGATGACCGGTATCTTTGAACATTTTATCCAGACCTGCTTGCATTTTCTCCCAAATGGCAAAGCCATATGGTTTAATGACCATACATCCCCTTACACCGGAGTTTTCGGCCAAATCTGCCTTGACCACTAATTCATTATACCATTTGGAGTAGTCCTCTGCCCTACTCGTCAAATTTTTTCCCATCCAATATAGTTTGGCACAAAACTTGTGACTAGATTAACAAAAATTGAACGGTAAAACTACCATTTTTTTAGTATGTTGAACAATAAAAATGAAGATATGAATCCCAAACTACCCCGCACAAAATTTTATTCAATTCTTACCATGGCAGTCGTGTTTTTGTCATTGGTTTCCTGTGGTTCATACCAACAGGCTTCTTATTATGATGATGATGGTATTTATGCGCAAAGCAATCGAGTAGCTTCAGTGGAAAAGAGAAATCCAGAAGCGGTTCGAGTGCAAGAAACTGAAAGCAATCTTTACGGTGAGTATTTTGGTGATAAAGCTGCACAATATGAAGAAATTTTGGATTCAGAGATTTTTACCGATGTGGATGACTATTACAGTGGGATCGAGAATGATTCCATTGCCTTGGGTGCACAGGTAGACTACTTTGCCAACAACAACGATTACAACGGTAATGGCGGATGGGGCGATAATCCGTCCAATATTTCCATCAATGTATATGACAATGGATGGGGATTCAACAATTGGGGCTGGGGTGGCTTCGGTTGGGGTTGGAACGATCCATGGTTATGGAATGGTGGATGGGGCTGGAACGCTGGTTGGGGCTGGGGAGGCCTCGGTTGGGGTTGGAACAACCCATGGAGATGGAACCGTTGGGGCTGGAACGCCGGTTGGGGCTGGGGTGGCTTCGGCATCGGATGGAACAACTGGGGTTGGAACAATTTGGGCTGGGGAGGCTACGGCTGGAACAACGGTTATTATAATCGCAATGTGGCCTTCAATAGAGGTAGACGAGGATATTCAAACAATACTATAGCTGGTACTTCTTTACGAGGAAGATCTAATGTCGCACGAAATGGTACTGCAAGTTCATCAAGACTACGCAGCAACAGCGGTCGTTCAAATGTAAATAGAAGCACAACTGCACGTAGTTCAAGGGGCTACAGAAGCAATACAACAGCAAGAAGATCGGTAAGTTCTGATGCAATTGCTCGCAACCAACGCTACCGTTCAAGTAGAACCACCCGTTCTACCCCTCGATATAGTGGAATTACTAGAGGTAACCCAAGATACAGTGGCAGCACCAGGGGCACCCGAAGTTATGGCCGTTCAAGCACTGCCACACGAGCTTCTAGGTCGTACAATGGGGCAAGTAGAAGTACCCGCGGTTATCAATCTAGCAACAGAACTGCAACGAGAAATAGTGGCTATAATGGGTACAGTCGATCGCGATCAAGTTCGTCTAGAAGTAGTGGTTATCGCAGTTCTTCACCTTCAAGAAGTTCAAGCCGAGGTAGCTATAGCCGTAGCTCAGGAAGCTCTAGAAGTAGTGGTTACCGTAGTTCAGGATCAAGAGGCTCACGTAGCTCAGGTAGTTTTGGACGATCAAGTGGTGGTCGCTCTTCTTCTGGAGGAGGTCGTTCTTCAGGAGGCAGAAGTGGCGGAAGAGGTAGAAGCTAAAACCCTATTCAGTTAACGATATAAAAAGTATACAATGAGAAAGCTATTTGTACTCATCATGGGATTGTCATGCCTTTTGGTTAGCGCCCAAAACATTAACGATGTACTTAGGTACAGCATTCAAGAAGGTCAGGGAACCGCTCGTTTTCAGGCCATGGGCGGTGCCTTTGGAGCCTTGGGGGGTGATCTATCAGGACTGAATGTAAACCCTGCGGGTTCCTCCGTATTCAACTACAGTCAATTCACGGTTACAGGGTCAAATTACAATAGGAACAATGACGCACTTTATGGAAGTAGTACGCTGAACACCGAACTTAACTCATTACAATTGAACCAAGTTGGTGGCGTTTTTGTGTTCAAATCACAAAACTCACCATGGAAAAAGATTGCCTTGGCCATCAATTATGATATGGTTGAAAACTTTGACAACGAGTTTGTAGCTTCTGGAAATTCTACAGAAGGCATCGACAATTATTTTCTGAATTTTGCCAATGGTGTTCCTTTCGGAAACATTCTTCTTGGGCCCAACGAGTTTATCGAACAGGCATATTTGGATATTGGTGCGCAACAAGGGTTTGCAGATCAACAGGCCTTCTTGGGATATTTTGGTGGAGTCATTGACCCCACGGATGTTGACGATGTAAATGGCACATCATACCTCAGCAATACACTATATGATACTGTAAATCAAACCTACCGTCAAACCACCAACGGATACAACAGCAAGTTCAGTGTGAACTTTTCCGGACAGTATCAGGAAAGCTTGAATATCGGAGCCTCATTGAATTTTCACTCTGTGCTTTATGAACGCCTAAGCACATTTGACGAAGATGGTTATACCCCAGATTCACCAGTACAGTTTGCCTTATTTGACAATTTTTTACGTAGCGAGGGTGAAGGATTTTCATTTAGTGTGGGGGCCATAGCCAAACTGAATGAGAGTATTCGTATCGGAGGTAGTTATCAATCCCCAACATGGTATCGCTTTAGGGATGACACCTCACAAAGAATCAATACCAACATCGCTGATGACGATATCAACTTCATCGATTTCAATATCGTCAATCTCTTTGAAGAGTATAGAATTCAAACTCCCGGTAAGGTAACAGGTAGCGCGGCAATTGTCTTTGGTAAGGATGGTTTGCTGAGCTTTGATTATGGATATCAAGACTTTTCACAAGCGCAATTACGCCCTACAACGGACCCTGCCTTTGCCGCAGAAAATGATTTTATTTCCAACCAATTGGGTGTCGTGAATTCGTACCGATTTGGTGGAGAATATCGAATTGAACGTGTAAGTCTACGTGGTGGTTACCGTATTGAAGAAAGTCCATACGAAAACTCCGACTTGATGGGGGATTTGGAAGGATACTCAGCAGGCATCGGCTATGATTTTGGCGGAAGCCGATTGGACCTGGCCTTCAGCAGAACGGAACAAGATGTGAATGAATTGTTTTTTGATTCAGGGGCTGCAAATAGTGCCTTGGTGAATCGAATCAATTCTAACATGGTGTTATCCTACACCTTAAAATTTTAATGGAATTCCGATTTCGCTAGAAAAGGTCAGATATCAATCTGGCCTTTTTTTTATCGCACCAATGAAAAGTGATTTCGAACGGTCTTGGCAACAATAACAGCCTGTTCGTCGCGCTGATAATCCAATCGGAACCAATAATCGGACGAAGGTAACTGTCGGCCGTTGAAAGTACCATCCCAACCTGTATCGAACTCGCCCAACTGTTTTAAAAGTTTCCCGTAGCGGTCAAATATAAAAACAGTCGGATTGGTCAACGCCTCAATACCCTTAACTTGCCATAAATTATTGAACGCATCACCATTTGGGGTAAAGAACTTTGGGTAACCCACCACTAAAAATTCGATGGGTTCCGTTATACCACAGCCATTTTTGTCATTGATGACAACCGTATTGATACCCGGTGGCACATCCAAAAAAACAGGGTCATCTTGAAATTCACCTCCATTAATGGCGTATTCCACATCACCATTTCCCTCGATAACAAATTCGATATTGTAGGTGTCTGGGTCATCAGCGGTCAATAAATCCTCCCGAATAATTACTTCCTGTAATACCGGTATACCATAGAAGGTAATCAGAATGTCATCAGTAATCGTCTCACCAAAGGTCGTTTCAATGGTCACAAAATAGCGCCCTGAATTTGGACTTGTAACCGTGATTTCAGTAGCTCCTGCTCCGGTTGCCAGCACTGCATCTCTTGTACCATCATCATCGGTATCCACTTCCCAAGTGATATTGGCGATGTTTGGCCCTGCTGGGGAATTCAATGCCGATAGCACTATATCAGGGTCACCCTCACAAGCAATAATATCAAAGCCCAGAAATTCGTCTCGAAGCGTACAATCCAATGCCGTGTTTTGATTGGCGTTGACCGAGCTTCCGGTAAAAGTCAGTTCAAAGGTTTCGGGGTCATCCCCTGGGTTACTATTGAAATCATTTATAAAGAGGTAGTACACCTCGCCTGCAATAACATCAATAAATTCGTCGTAGGTATTTTGACTTCCCCTGACATTAGGTGCTCCCACCTGGCCATTTATGGGGTTCACTCCTATACCTGTGAAACCAGTGTCGTTGACCTCATAGTTGCATCGAATGGGCAATTCACCGCCACTACCAATGTTTCCACAAAAATTATCACCCGTGGTTTGGTCAAATGGTCCGTATAAGGCAAAATCAAATTCGGCGGTGATTATTGTTCCTCCATTACTGGGCAAGGCCTCAATGTCGAAACCGATTTGACCGTCCGTTCCGGCCCTAAAAACATACCAAGCTCCACTATTTTCAATACCTCCTGGGCGAAGGCTACCCCTTTCCAAACAACCGGATTGCTGAATGACATCAGGGTCAAAGTCTTGAATATCACCACCACCATCAGTGATGCCCGTTATTGGCGCGTCAGCACAGACGGGTATGGCAGTTCTACAATCAGGGGAATTCTGGGCTTGAAGCACAGAAAAAGAAAAAAGTACTAGGGGTAAAGCACAAAATAGTGTCCGCATAAGTTTGGGGCTAATGCATATCGTTCTATGCTATTAACTGGACCAAGGTGCCTTTTAGTATGTACTGCAGTTTTAAAAAGACAAAAAATCGATGAACTACAGTCTTATCATTCCAATAAGATGGAGAAAACATAACATACATATGAGTATTTGTTTAAAATTCTTCCACATTTCAATCAATGCCTTAACAAGACTTTATCGTTGTACAATCAGTTGCCTACCCCTAAATCTGGCTTTAATACCTATCTTTGTTGGCCTTATTGGGAGCTAAAATGAAATTGGAAAATTCTTTGGAAGAACAATTTGAAGAACGAGGTGACGATCACGTAGGTTCAAATGAAGATACCCCGCTACGCGAAGATGCTTTTTTGTTGAATGATGATGAGAAAATAGAGCGTATCCAGCAAAATGTATGGGACATCTTGTTGACACTGGGTATGGACCTTGAAGATGACAGTTTAAAAGGTACCCCGAAGCGTGTGGCAAAAATGTATGTGAAGGAAATTTTTGGCGGCCTCCATCCCGACAGAAAACCAACTTCATCCACCTTTGACAACAAATACAAGTATGGTGAGATGTTGGTCGAAAAGAACATTACCCTCTACTCTACCTGTGAACATCACTTGCTACCAATTGTGGGTAAGGCCCACATCGCATACATCTCTAACGGCACCGTAGTCGGCCTTTCCAAAATGAACCGAATTGTTGATTACTACGCTAAAAGACCACAAGTACAAGAACGTTTGAACATTCAAATCGTAAAAGAACTGCAACGCGTTTTGAACACTGAAGATGTGGCTTGTGTTATCGATGCAAAACATTTATGTGTCAATTCCCGTGGTATTCGGGATATTGATAGTAGTACGGTAACCGCTGAATACGGTGGTAAATTTAAAGAGGAAGCCGTACGAAGCGAATTTTTGGACTACATCAAACTAGAAACTGAATTTTAATGCAGTTGTTTCAAGAACAGACTCTTAAAGTCACCAACTCACTTAGCGGAAAAAAAGAAGAATTCAAGCCTATCAAAGAAGGCTATGTCGGCATGTATGTCTGTGGCCCTACGGTGTATAGTTATGTACATTTAGGGAACTGCCGCACCTTTATGTCATTCGACATGATTTTCAGGTATTTAAAGCACCTCGGTTATAAGGTTCGCTATGTACGAAATATTACCGACGCTGGGCACTTGGAAAACGATGCCGATGAGGGTGAGGATAAGATTGCTAAAAAAGCAAAGTTGGAACAGATTGAACCCATGGAAGTGGTTCAAAAGTATACGGTAGACTTTCATGAAACCCTTCAAAAACTGAATTTACTACCACCAAGTATAGAACCAACGGCTACAGGCCATATCATCGAGCAAATAGAAATCATCAAAGAAATATTGGAGAAAGGATATGCCTATGAGACCAATGGTTCGGTATATTTTGATGTAGTAAAATTCAATGAATCCAATGAATATGGCAAGTTAAGCGGGCGAAAGTTGGAGGATATGATTGCCAACACCCGTGAGTTGACCGCTCAGAGCGAAAAAAGAAATCCGCAGGATTTTGCCCTTTGGAAAAAGGCCGAGCCCCAGCATATTATGCGTTGGCCCTCGCCATGGGGCGATGGATTCCCTGGTTGGCATTTAGAATGTACCGCGATGAGTACAAAATATCTGGGTAAAACATTTGATATCCATGGTGGCGGAATGGACCTTAAATTTCCACATCACGAATGTGAAATTGCCCAGGCTGAGGCCTGCTGCGGGCATTCTCCCGTGAACTATTGGCTACACGCAAATATGTTGACACTCAATGGAAAAAAAATGTCAAAGTCAACCGGCAACAACATCTATCCCTCCGAGATGTTCAGCGGTGAAAATGATATTTTGAGCAAACCGTTCTCACCTGCAGTGGTCCGATTTTTTATGATGCAGGCCCACTACACCAGTATATTGGATTTAAGCGATGATGCCCTTTTAGCTTCTGAAAAAGGCTACAATAAGCTAATGGAATCAATGAAGTTACTATCGAATTTGGAAACAGGTGATAGTACGCAATTCGATGTTCAGGCATGGAAACAAAAATGCTACGATGCCATGAACGATGACTTTAATACACCTATTCTTATTGCACAGCTGTTCGAAGGGGTGAAACAAATCAATCTAATCAAAGAAGGAAAAGCATCGATAACCGAAAGTGATAAAAAGTTGTTGCAATCGAGCATGGAAGCCTTTGTTTTTGATATTTTGGGACTACAGGGTCAACAACAAGAAAGTAATGACCAGGGCAACACTTTGGATGGTGTAATGGAATTGCTCATCGATATTCGAAATGCGGCCAGGGCCAACAAAGATTTTGAAACCTCCGACAAAATTCGGGATGAATTGACCAATCTTGGAATCCAGCTAAAAGACGGAAAGGATGGAACAACCTTTAACATCAAATAGTCTCGGTCCTATCGGTCCTTCATGTAGTTGTTGCAGTCATGCACAGACAAAACCGTCCTTTAAATTAAGTGTAAAAAAACTGCTGGTCGCCCCTTTTATCTTTTTGGTACGTATTTATCAAAATGGCATATCGCCCTACACGCCTGCCACTTGCCGCTATGAACCCACCTGCTCACAATATACCGTGGAAGCACTACAAAAACATGGGCTCTTCAAAGGTGGTTGGTTATCCCTCAAGCGTATTTTCAGTTGTCATCCTTGGGGCGGTTCAGGCTATGACCCTGTACCTTGAGAAATCGATTTGTTTTTGCCTACATTAAACAAATACCATGCTTTCACTTTCAAGCATCGAACATCAGTATCGAAATAATTATCTTCGCTTAAAACGAATACTATGCACTTTTTAGGATTTATTTGGAATCCAGACGAGACCCTTTTAAAGCTCGGGGCTTTACAGATAAAATATTACAATATGCTTTGGATACTGGCTTTTGTTGTTGGCTGGTATATCATGAAAAGCATATTCAAAAACGAGAACAAATCCCTTGAAAAATTAGACTCGTTATTTGTGTACTGTGTGCTCTCCATTATGCTCGGTGCACGGTTGGGGCATGTGATTTTTTATCAATCGGATTTGTTTATTGATGACCCTCTATCGATACTATTACCCATACAAACCGTTCCAGATTTTAAATTTACGGGCTTTGCTGGCTTAGCTTCACACGGAGCAGCAATTGGTGGGGTAATTGGTCTTTGGCTCTTTTCAAGAAAGAACAAGGGCATGAGTGTTTTGTGGTTGTTGGATAGGGTTACCATTACCTGTGCCATAGGAGGTGCATTCGTTCGTTTAGGCAATTTTTTCAATTCAGAAATCAATGGAAAAACAGTGGAGGAAACCTTTGCTTTTGCCACTAAATTCATTCGTGATTCTGATGATATGCCTGGTTACAGGGCCATGCAGTTGACCAAGGAAAAAACAGTCAGCGCAGCTTACAAGGCGATTGAAAACAATCCTGATTTCGCTTCGGTTTTGGAGGGCATTCCCTATCGGCACCCAGTACAACTTTACGAGGCATTCGGTTATTTGATTGTTTTTGTCATCATGTTTTTCTGGATGTATAAAAAAACGAATCTGCGGAAAAAAGAAGGGTTCCTTTTCGGATTTTGGTTGGCCATTATGTGGGGACCCATTCGATTCATTCTCGAATATTTCAAGAAAAGTCAAGGCGGTTTTCAGGAGGCCCTGGGTGGACAAGAGGTCTTATCAACCGGTCAATGGCTGAGTATTCCGTTTGTTCTCATCGGACTCTATTTGATGTTTCGACCTTCAAAAAGCAAGCAATAAACTCTGAACCATTTTTGATGAGACACATTTCAAAATACATTGGTTTACTGGTACTATTCACCTTGATTGGCATTGGTTGTAAGGAAACAAAGACCGTAGAAATCAAAACGGAGAAAATCAGCTTCACCAAAGAAGGCGAACTACAGATTTTCAAAGCCGATTCAACTCTCATAAAATTGGATATTGAAATAGCCGACAACGATTATGAGCGGCAAACTGGTCTCATGCATCGCGAAACCATGTTGGACGAACAAGGTATGCTGTTTATTCAAGATGAGCAGAAAATTCAGAATTTCTACATGAAGAACACACAAATCGCCTTAGATTTAATATATATCGATGATGCCTTTAAAATTGTCAGTTTTCAAGAAAATGCCAAGCCTTATGACGAATCGAGCCTTTCTTCGGTAGTTCCGGCAAAGTATGTTCTTGAAGTAAATGCTGGGCTTGTGCAGCAATGGCAATTACAGATTGGCGACCGAATCTCCTATTCACGAAATTAAAATGGGGTATACCCGCGAAGACCATTTTATAGATGTAGGCCGTGAGTTTGATTTAGCCTATGCAAAGTTTATTCCCGAAGGAGATGTTAAGAAAGTACTGCTCATTTCCTCCGCTACAAGTGTACCCCAAGAATTCTATTGGAAATTTGCACAGTTTTTTGCTAAAAACGGAATCGTCGTTTACACTTTTGATTATAGTGGCATCGGTCGTTCTGCGAGCGATATTGACCAATTGAAATTACACCAACATGGTGTAAAAGGTTGGGGAAGTATCGACCAAACGAAAATGACCGAATTGGTGCTAAAAGAGTATCCCAATCGTAAAATTTGTTTGGCCACCCATAGTATTGGCGGGCAGGTGTTAGGATTCAATCCTTTAAACCATGCTTTTGAAAAAGTGGTAATGGCTGCCTCACAAAGTGCTTCTTGGTATAAATTCAAGGGTTTTTCTAGATTTAAACTATTTCTGTTCTTTAATTTTTTCATGCGCAGGCTCACCCCTATTTTTGGCTACTATCCCGGTTCAAAGGTGGGTATTTTTGAAGACCTTCCCGGCAGTATGGCCAACGAATGGTCACGGTGGGGCAATCAAAAAGAATACATGATGCACTTCAAAGACGAGAAAGATTATTTTTTTGACCAGCTACAGGCAAAAATCAAATCCTATAGTTTTCAGAACGATTGGTTGGCCACTAGAATTGGGGTGGATTGGTTGGCTGAGCAATATCCGAATGCAGTCATTGAACGCATTCATTACGATGGTAAAGTAGATGGGCAAGAACCCAAGCATTTTGGTTTTTTCAAAGAACACTTTAAAACCACCTTCTGGGAGCCCACCTTAAAATGGCTGTTGCAATGAAAGAGTCTAATTTACTATTGGAAAACGAGCAATCGGAACGACTTATATTTCGCAAAATAAATGTCTCAGATTTTGACGCATGGCTTCCATTTTACCACGACCCAAACTCCACTAAATTTTGGGAAGGTTTGCCAGTAGACCCACAAGAAGCCTGTCAACAACAATTTGATAGAATTTTTGAACGCTACCAACAAAATTTGGGTGGCATGAATGCCCTTATCCATAAAGAAACTGAAGAACTCATCGGAATCTGCGGTCTTTTGATACAGTTCGTGGATGATATTCAAGAATTGGAGATTGGCTATTCTCTTTTACCGCAGTACAGAAAAATGGGCTATGCCACAGAAGCCGCCCAAAAATGCAAGTCTTATGCCATTGAGAATCGCCTGGCCGATTCTTTGATTTCCATTATACATGTGGATAACCTTCCATCGCAAAGAGTTGCGATAAACAATGGGATGAATTTGGACAAAAGTACTACTTACAAAGAAAATCCAGTTCATATTTTTAGGGTGAATTTGATGTCATGACCTCAGCAATCCTAATTTCCAATCAAACCAATACCAAAAAACTCGTTGAGAAACTATTGAGTGGGTTTTGGACAGAATTTAATTGGCTAAAGAAAACCGACACCGGTATTTTCTCCGTTCAAGAGATAGAACGATTTATTGAAGAGGAAGAAATTCACGATAGAAAAATTCTCACTGCTGCTACCTCACAATCCCTAAAATCGATGAGTAGCGGCGAACGTAAAAACGCACTGCTCGGGTACCTACTTGAAAAAGCCTATGATTGCCTTATTGTGGTAAATCCATTCGACAATCTCGACGTAGAAAAGATTGATGATTTAAAAAATAAACTTGTAACAACTAGTAAAAAAATACAACTGGTTCAGATACTTACAAGGTCAGATGATGCACTGCACAACACTGAACGTTTTTATGCAATAGAAGGTGAGGAACTGAAGCATTTCAATTCTAGGGGTGAATTTTCGCAAGCGCGCACAATTGACTTTAATTCTGCAATTCCAGCACCTTTGGCTGCAATTGAATTGGGGAATCACAAGCTCATCGAATTCAAAAACGTCAATGTACAATTCGAGGGCCGACAAGTATTGCAAAATATTAATTGGATCGTAAACAAAGGGGAATTTTGGCAACTCAAAGGGCCAAATGGCAGTGGCAAGAGTACCCTATTGAATATGATTACCGGTGAGAGCCATAAAGGCTACGGACAAGACCTGACTCTCTTCGGGCATAAAAAAGGAAGCGGTGAAAGTGTATGGGATATCAAGGAAGTATTGGGATATTTCACCCCCGCGATGGTAGACCGCTTTAGGGGCTATCATTCCATAGAGAACATGTTGATTTCTGGTCTTCATGATTCTGTCGGATTGTACCAAAAACCAACGGATACCGAGAAAAATTTAGCTTTAAAATGGTTGTCAATACTCAACATGACCGATAAGAAGAACTTCTATTTTCACCAACTTAGCCTTGGAGAAAAACGACTGGTCATGACTGCCAGGGCGATGATCAAGCATCCCCCCTTACTTATTCTTGACGAACCCACGGTTGGTCTTGATGATGAGAGCGCCCATTTTTTTGTGAACTTGGTCAATAAATTTGCTGTTGAAAGTGATAGTACCATTATTTACGTTTCACATCGAAAAGAAAAAGGATTGACCCCTCGTCAATACCTCGAATTGATTCCTGACCCAAATGGTTCAAAGGGAAAAATCCACTACATTTAATACATGGAGAAGCAACAAATTATCAATAATATCATTGATAACCATAATACCTTTATCTCGAAGTTAAAGTCTTTATCGGAT
>CAYNUM010000015.1:0-13206 GCA_964400025.1 uncultured Croceivirga sp. | reverse complement strand
ACCTGCAACCAGTTTTAGGTATTTTCTTTGCCTTACTTGCAGGTAAAGATACATTGACGACGGTCAAAATTTTGGCTGCCTCCTTGGTTTTGATAGGCGTGTATCTGGCTAGTCGGAAGATAAAACCTAAAATCTAATCAGTTCGGTTCAAACAAATCCAGTTGTTTTCCTTTTGGCGGTTTGGCATAGCCGAAAACACTACGCCCACCATATTTGTACGATTCTTCGTTTTCTTTTTTGACAAGGGCATCAAAATTTTGATTGGGTACAAAACCTTTTTCTGCCCGTCGCGACATTTCACTTAGTTTTTTAATGGCCTTGAGTTTATCAGTATGCCCAATTTTAGCTTTCTCGACCGCATTTTTCATGGTCGAGATGGTTTTGTCATACACCTTTGTCGGTACCGGAAATGGAGTGGCATCTTTACCACCATGGGCAAAGGCAAAACGTGCTGGGTCTGAAAAACGCGAGGGCGTACCGTAGATTACTTCACTGACCAGGGTTAGGCTTTGTAAGGTTCTTGGCCCCAGTCCTTTTAACAATAATAATTCCTCAAACCTTTGGGTCTCGTTTTCTTGGGCCAACCATAAAATGCTACCCATTCGTTTAAGATCAATATCCTTGGCTTTGATGTTATGATAACTGGGAACAATAAGGTGGGGCAGTTCTTTTGCAATTTTATCAGGGTGCTCTTTGGCAATCTCCAAAATGGAATTTTGGGTACTTTCAGCCTCTTCATGCACTAAATTCAAGATTTTACCCTGATTTTCACCACAGACCGCTGCATGGGGTTCCCTTACAAAATTGGTAATGGCCCCAGAATGCCAGTGATAACGGCGAGCTTTTCCATTTTTATTGTTCATGCCTTGCTGTACGACCGTCCAATCGCCTTCGTCTGTCACCAAGAAATTGTGGATGTACAGTTGAAATCCATCCTGTAAAGCAGTGTTGTCTACTTTGGCACTTAGCTTACTTGCCCGAGCCAGTTCGTCGCCATTCAGACCAGTCTTCATGCCAACGTTGATCAATTCTTGGGGAGTTTTGAGGGAATGTTTTCCCTTTCCGCCACAAACATAAATACCCAAGTGCTTTGAAACGGGGGTAATCACTTGTTTGAGCACATTTAAAACCGTGGTTGTCACTCCGGATGAATTCCAATCCATACCGATAACAGTACCAAAACTTTGAAACCAGAACGGATGGGCCATTCGTTCGATTAACCCAGCTTTGCCATGCTCTTGAATAATGGCTTCGACCATGGGTAAGGCAAGCCCTTTCATTCGGTCGAGTAACCAAGGTGGTACATGGCCCCCGTGCAAGGTCAAATCTGCAGTTCCTGAGCGTGGCATTTCACAATTTTAATCAAAATAAATTTACGAATTCATTGAATTTTGGAACGCGATGCCTAAACAATATATCTCGGTTTGAAAATAGATGACTTATTTGCGTAACCGAATGATTACATATATATTTGTAACTGATTAGTTACGTAATTGATGAGAAGAGATGTTTTTCAGGCCATTGCCGACCCCGTAAGAAGGGATATTATTGAATTGCTAGCTACGGAAACCTTGACCGTCAATGAAGTAGCCGAAAAATTTGAAATCAGCAGACCTGCCATTTCCAAACACTTGAAAATTCTGAACGAATGTGGCATCGTCCAATTTGACCAAAAAGGCAGGGAACGCTTATGTCTGATTCAAGCCCAAAATTTGGTCCCCGCTTTTTTGTGGATCAAGCGCTACAACAAACTTTGGGAAGACCGATTGGATTCTTTTGAAAACTATATAAATCAAATACAAACAAAAAACGACAAAAATGAGTGATCTAGCCAACAGAACCCTGACCATTGAAAAAGTATTGAACGCCCCAGTCGAATTGGTTTGGGATGCCTGGACACAATCAGAACATATTGTAAAATGGTGGGCGCCAGAGGGCATGAACTTAACGGTTATAGAACATAATTTTGAAGTGGGTGGAAAATGGAAATACACTATGCCAATGCCGGATGGTGGTGAATGTATTTTCGAAGGCGTTTATAAAGAAATTGTAAAGAGTGAAAAGATAATTACAACGGCAGACTTCAGGCCAATGACGACAAACGTGGAATTGCAATGTTTTTTCAAAAAAGATGGGAATCAAACCATTTTCACATTTAGTGTGGTGTATGAAAACGCTGAATATTGCAAGCAACAGGAAGAAATGGGATTCTATAATGGTTGGGGTTCCGCATTTGAACGCTTGGATAAGATTTTGGATGTTTTAGCCGGTTAGCCAAACTAACAGAAAGGGTGTCAATTGGTTTCGAAAGGCTCAACCTGACAAAGGGGTTAAATAGACTTTTTAGACGGCATTATTTTGCTTAATGCCAGGGCCAGTTAAGTCAAATCCTTAGGTGTTTTGGCAAACCTTCTCGTATCAGCATTGCTCAAAACTCGAAAGTCTTCGTCTTTTGGTACATCATCAAATTTTGCCATGATTTCGGGGGGTAGATCCATCAACTTCCGTTCTTTGAGGTTCATCCAGCCACCCATAACTTCCAGGCGGGCGATGTTTCTTCCTTGACTATTGTAAAAATCATGATGAAATTCAAAGAATTTACCCTTGGCACTCAAGCCTTTCAAGCCCAAAGAGACTTTTATTTTTCCTGTAAACACCTCTTTAAAATAGTAGACATGCTCATAAAACATTACCGGTCCAATTTGGTTTTTGGCCATAAATTTTTGGTCAAAACCAATTCCGTTTAAAAATTCAATACGGGTGTGGGTAGCAAATTCACTATACGCCGTATTTGCCAAATGCCTATTGGCATCTAAATCATTCCACCGAATCTCAATTTCCTTAAAATACATTTCTTAAATATTATGCATGCATAGTATTTCATAAAAATACGCTAGATTTGAATCAATCGTGAATAGAATCAATTAATTATTAAGATACCCTTTTGTCATGAGCCAAAAAGCTGCCTTTATTCCTGAATTGTCCTTGCCTGCCATTGCCGCCCCGATGTTTTTGATTTCGGGTCCAGAATTGGTTATCGAATGTTGTAAAAATGGTATTGTGGGTACCTTTCCGGCACTCAATCAACGCACCAGTGAAGGTTTTGAAGAGTGGCTCATTCAAATTAAGACCGAACTTGCCGCCTGGGAAAAAGAAACGGGAAAAAAGGCCGCACCGTTTGGAGTGAATATTGTGGTTCATCCCACCAATCCGAGGGTGGAACCTGATGTAAAATTATGTGTAAAACACCAAGTGCCGCTTGTGATTACCTCATTAGGTGCGGTACGAATGGTGGTTGATGCCATTCATAGTTATGGAGGACTCGTTTTTCATGACGTCATCAAAAAACGCCATGCCCAAAAAGCGGCAGATGCTGGCGTTGATGGACTCATTTTGGTCGCGGCAGGTGCTGGCGGCCATGCCGGTGTTATCAATCCGATGACCTTGGTTGCAGAGACACGTCAATTTTTTGATAAAACCATCATTCTATCGGGCTGTATCAGCACGGGTCGAGACATCGCTTCGGCCATGCAAATGGGCGCTGATATTGCCTACATGGGCACACGCTTTATCAATGCAAAAGAGAGTAGGGCCCCAGAAGAATATCGAGATATGATCAATGAATCGGGTGCAAGCGATGTGACCTACACCGCCGCCATTTCTGGGGTACATGCTAATTTTCTGACCAAAAGCTTAAGAGCGGCTGGCCTGTCAGATGATGATTTAAAGAAAGATACCAAGATTAATTTTGGGAAAGAACTCGATACGGAGCACAAGGCATGGAAAACCATTTGGTCTGCAGGTCAAGGTTCGGCCTTGATTGAAGACACCCCTACTGTAGGCGATTTAGTTTCTAGACTGAAGACCGAGTTCAAAGGGGCAATCGAAGAACAGACGAAGTTATTGGAGGTATTTCCAAAGTAAAAACTATTTTTGGTGCTGGACTAAAACACTGTTTTTATGCCGTTGGTACCCTCAAACTATCGCCCACCTTTCTTATTTAGAAACGGACATTTTTCTACCATCTATTCAGGAGTTTTCCGCAAAGTCAATGGGGTGATTCAAAGACGTGAGCGTATCGATTTACCTGATGGCGACTTTTTGGATTTGGATTGGAGCGAGGCCAATATTCCCACCAAAAAAGTGGTGATTTTGCTACATGGGTTAGAGGGTGACGCCCAACGCCACTATATGACCGGCAGTGCAAAGAAATTGAACCAAAACGGCTATGATTGTTGTGCAGTGAATTTCAGGGGCTGTAGTGGTGAAGACAATAAAACTTACCAGTCCTATCATTCCGGGGCCACCTATGACCTTAAGGCTGTTTTGGATTTTGTGCTGTCGACCAAGAACTACGAGGAAGTGTATCTTAAGGGATACAGTTTAGGGGGAAATCTGTTATTAAAATATCTAGGAGAAGGCAATCAAGTTCCAAAAGAAATCAAGGCTGCTGTCGCCGTTTCGGTTCCTTGTGATTTAAAGGATGCTTGTGACCAATTGTTGCAATCAAAAAATGTGCTGTATTCTGCGCGTTTTAAAAAACATCTTTTGGCCAAACTCCGAATAAAACAAAACAAGTTTCCCCATAAAATTTCAGATAAACATATCAAAGGAATCGTAACACTTAAAGATTTCGATGACACCTACACCGCACCTGCACACGGTTTTGAAGATGCGTATGATTATTATGCTAAATCTTCTTGCAAGCAATTTCTGAAGAACATTTCGGTACCTAGTCTTATCGTAAATGCCAAGAACGATTCATTTTTAGGAGACTATTGTTATCCCTTTGAAGAGGCTGAAAAGAATCCAATGGTGTATTTGGAGGTTCCTGATTTTGGAGGGCATGTTGGTTTTTGGGGCAAGAAAAACAGTAGCTACGCAGAAAAAAGAGCGGTGGAATTTTTTAATAGTGTACATTAGTGTAACACTAACCACTTCTGAATGAAATACCTGAGTCCTGTTCTTGGTCTCTTATTGCTTTGCATGGCCTGTGTAAAAGACCGTGATTTTGATTCTTCAACTGAAAACTGTACCGATGATTTAGTGCCAAATGCCACTTTTGGCCAGGTAAAGGCACTTTACAATGGCGAATTACTACAAATTCAGGAAGATTGGATTATTGAGGGCTACGTAGTTTCTTCTGATAGGGCTGGCAACTTCTTCAGTGTACTTCATTTTCAAGATAGGCCCATGAACCCAACTGAAGGTTTTCAGATTGAAATCGATGTACGGGATAATCATTTGCTATTTCCGGTTGGAAGTCGAATCTTAATCAAATTGAAGGGTTTGTATCTTGGGCAAAGTCGTGATGTCTTCAAATTAGGTGGAACTTTTGCGGCTTTTGGGACCACTTCAGTTGGGCGGTTACCAGCATTGAAAGTTCCCGAACATATTTTTGTCACCTGTGACGGGGTTTCCCAAATAGCGGCTCAAACGGTTAGTATTCCGAATCTAAGGGCCAACATGACCAATACCTTGGTGCGTTTTGAAGCTCTTGAATTCTTGGAGGAGGAATTGGACAGTGTTTTTGCCCGGCAATTCGAGGAGACCGAACGTACACTGACTGATTGTTTTGATAATGAGTTGGCCCTTTTGAATAGTGGATTTTCAGATTTTCAATCCGCCCCTCTTCCACAAGACAATGGTACGATAACTGGGGTGCTACTTCGTGAAAACGAGGACTATTTTTTGGCAATCCGAGACTTGAATGATATAAATTTCACCAATCAAAGATGTGAAGAATTGATTACTGAATTTACGTCACCCTCGATATTCATTTCAGAATTGGCAGACCCCAACAACAACACCGTAGCAAGGTTTGTGGAACTCTATAATTCCAATTCCGAACCACTTGACTTAAATGGATGGTCGCTGAAAAGATATACCAATGCAAATACCGAAGTGAGTTCTATGATTGACCTTTCCGGGCTTATAATCAATGGAGAGGAAACTTTGGTGATTTCACCAAACACTGCAGAATTTCAAATGGTCTACGGATTTTCTCCGGATTTGGAGGTGGGAACGAACAGTCCTGCAGATTCCAATGGAGATGACAACCTCGCATTGGTCGACCCGTTCGGAACCGTAATTGACATCTTCGGAATTATTGGAGAAGATGTTACCGGAACAAACCATGAGTTTGAGGACGGGCGGGCAGTTAGAAATCTTGAAATTTCTCAAGGAAATGCTACCTATACTTTTTCTGAATGGACTATTTTTAATGACTCAGGTGAAGCGGGAACCATTAATCAACCCCAAAACGCGCCAGAAGATTTTAATCCAGGCTCCAGAGACTGAAACGTATGGCATCAACAAAAGATTTTTTTGCTAATATCCGCAGTGGTGACTTAGATAGTATCAAAACCTTGCTTAAAGACCATCCCGATTGGTTGAACGTCACTGACGAACGTGGTTCAACACCATTATTGCTAACTACTTATTATGGCCATTATGATGTAGCCCAGTTTTTGGTTGAAGGTGGGGCCAAGGTCGATGCGAAGGACGGCTCAGGAAATACAGCGCTAATGGGGGTTTGCTTTAAAGGATATACTGAAATTGCGGAGCTTCTGATTAAGGCCGGTGCTAACGTAAACCATGTCAATAGTATGGGGGCCACATGTTTGATTTATGCCGCGACCTTCAATAAAGTTGATATTGCCCAGTTACTTTTGAGCAATGGTGCAGATGTTCACGCCAAAGATGGGCGGGGAAACTCAGCACTGGACAATGCCAAGATGCAAGAGGCAAATGAAATGGTGACACTTTTGGAAAAGTATATATGATGGAGGCGCAAGCACAACTTGACCTGGTAAAGCGTATTAAGGCAATTGCCGAGACCGGCCTGGTATACGCTGAAGATAGTTATGACCGAGAACGCTATGAAGAACTCCGTGAAATCGGTCTTAAACTTATGGCGGAAATGTCCGGAAAATCCTTTGCCCAGCTCGACAGTTTTTTTCTTCCCCAATTAGATTATCCTACACCCAAAGTGGATGTTCGTGGATTTGTACTGAACGACAAAGATGAAATTTTAATGGCCAGAGAGAGTGTAGATGGTAAATGGACCATTCCTGGGGGTTGGGCCGATGTGGGCCATACCCCTACGGATGTTGCGGTAAAGGAAATTAAGGAGGAAACCGGACTTGATGCCGAGATTGTACGTTTGGTGGCCATTTATGACAAACAGCGCCATCCGCATCCACCTGAGCCTTATTATATCTACAAACTAATGTTTCATTGTAAAGTGACGGGCGGTAAATTGGAAGCGGGATTTGATATGCGGGGCGCCGATTGGTTTTCGTTGGACAACCTTCCACCTTTGTCGGAGGAACGTATTTTGGAAAGTCAATTGCACCATTTATTTACCTTGGTAAAAAACGATGTTCGAGATGTCTATTCTGACTAAATCGCCATGGAATTAAAAGTAGCTCTTGTCCAGTCTCACTTGCTTTGGGAAAATCCAGAGGCCAACCGAGCAATGTTTTCCAAAAAGTTAGAAGGTATTTCCGAGGATACCGATCTCATCATTTTGCCCGAGATGTTCACTACGGGTTTCACCATGCAACCGGGTAACATTCCTTTTGAAGAAAAATTCAAAACTATCGAGTGGATGCAAGAATGGGCAAAAAAGAAGGATGCTGCGATAGTCGGAAGTATTGTCAATCCTGAAGAGGGCAAGTTTTACAATCGATTGTGGTTTGTGCAGCCTGATGGAATGTCGACCTATGATAAGCGGCACACCTTTACTTTAGCCGGTGAGGATAAGGTGTACGAGATGGGCGAAAAAAAGATATTGGTTTACTTCAGAGGGTTTACATTTTATCCATTTATCTGTTATGATTTGAGGTTTCCTGTTTGGTCCAGGTATGCCAATTATTATGACGTTCTCCTTTATGTCGCCAATTGGCCAAAGCCCCGAATTAGTGCTTGGGATACGTTGCTAAAAGCGAGGGCCATTGAAAATATGACCTACTGCATTGGGGTCAACCGTGTCGGTTTGGATGGTACCGGGCATGAATATCCGGGGCATTCAGCCGTTTATGATGTTTTGGGTAACCAAGTAGCCTATTCTGAAAAAGAGGAAATATGCTATGCTACTTTATCGAAAGCACATATCAAAAAGTATCGCGATAAACTGCGCTTTTTGGAAGACCGTGATGAATTTAGTTTGAAATAACGAAGGTCTGTTCCATTTCCCAATTGGCCCGTACTTCGATAATGTCTGGAAAATAACTGATGCGCTCAGGTTGAATTTTCTTCAGATAATTTCCGGTATCCCATTGGCTATTTTCATTCTCATCAAAAATTACCCGAATGCCATATTTACCCGGTTCCAGGTTATTAAATGCAAAAGGTCGGGGTTCCGTACCAATTTGTTCACGTTGAACCTCCCCCTTTTGATTGGTCAATTGAACTAGTATTGGATAGCGAACTTCACCGCTTACGGTTAAATTCATATTGCCATAATCTGTGAATTTACCAGTAGAAAGCCCTGATGTAATTGTATCGTTTTGCATCCCAAAAAAGTCTTGGAAGGCACCAGGTAAAAATGTGAGATTGTATTTCTGTTCTTCGGTCAATTGAAAATTAAAATCCACTTGATTATTGATGCTATCCAAAGTTGCCGAAAAGTCAATAAGAAGAGAATCTTTGTCCATTATCTCAATAAATGAGGTATCTACTTGCACCAAAGGGGTACTGGCCGACATAGAAAACCGCTCTTCAAAATTTATCGCCCTTGAGTGACTTGGGGTCAATTTCAAACTGTCCAATGGCAATTTTCTGGTTTTTACCGTAAAAGTATCCAGTACTTTAAGGGTTTCATTGGTCACGGTGAATACAATAGAGTCAATATCGGTGGGGGTCAACCAATAGTTCAAAGTATCCTTATCGCGTTCTTTTCGGATTAAGGTCTTTACGGAATCCGGTAGCTGAGTCAAAGGTTTTATTTTGATACTGTCCCCATTCCCGCTATATCCAAAAATAATACGGTTCTTGGCAACATAGCTGGGTACAGAAGCTGCATAATCAGGTATCTCCTTAAAAAGGTTCAATAGCAAAATCGTATCGGAGGGGATGGTTATTGTGTCTTCAAGAAAACCAATTTTATCGGCACGTTGATTGAAGACGTTGTTTTTTCCTTCATCCTTAACTCCAAAAATCTTGTATTGCCCGGCTTTTAAATTTTGCAGGTTAAAGAAAGGGACACTATCCCCAGTATTGGCCAAATAGTAAGGCGGGTATTTATAAATGGTGGAATCGTTGTAGGCCGTATCGATTTCATAGAGCATTACACTCACAAATTGGTCGGGATCTCGGTTGAAGGCATCTTTGACAACACCCGATAATGAAAGGGAATCAATGACATCTCCAGTGGAAAAAACATACGTCAAAAAACTATTGGGATTGCCCTCATTATGATCGACAATACTTTGGCCAAAATTGATGGTATAGGTTGTATTTTCCTTTAGGGTGTCCTTTAGAACGATTTCAATAAACTTACTGGCCCCACCCAAAGGTTTGATTTCAGGAACATTCTTTAGAGGCGGCGAAACGATCATTTGGTTTTGAACATCCTGAAGCTTGATATATTCATCAAAATACAGTCTTATTTTGGTTGCCTTAAAATTGGTGCTCAGATTTTCAGGTTCGGTTCTTAGTAATACTGGCGGGTCAATGTCTTTAGGACCTCCTGTTGGCGACCCCCTTCTTGCGCATTGCCAAAAAGCAACTATGGAAAGGGCCAAAAAAACAATGCTCAAGATGCGATTTGTCAATTGCATGCCGGTAATTTGAGGGCAAAGAAACGATTTTTGAGGCAATACCAGCGTTAACTTCTGTTAAGGGGTACTACGGCTATTGTTGCCACAAAAACTTTGGTTTTTGGTATTTGCAATAGGGCTATGGTACAGGCTTCAATCGTTGCACCAGTGGTGATTACGTCATCGACCAATAAAATCTTTTTGTGCTCCAAACCTTTTGTATCATTAATTACAAAAAGGTCTTGATTGCTTTTTAATCGGGCCAAACGATTTTTCTTCGTCTGTGTCTTGGTATTTTGTGTCTTGATAAGAACATCGTTACGATATACAGCATTGAAAGAAAGGGCCAGTTGTTTTCCGAACAATTCAACTTGATTGTACCCTCTTTTCTTTAATTTTTTGGGATGTAGGGGCACCGGAACGACAACATCAATTTCATGTAAATAATCATGTGCCAACCGTTCTCCAAACCAATTGCCTATGAACTGTCCGACTTCCTCTTGATTTTTATATTTCAAATAGTGCAATAGGTTTTTAACGATTCCATGGTCGGAAAAATGGAGAAAACTTGCTGCCTTTTCAATAGGCACGCGACCATAGAATATGCGGTCTACGGGGTTTTCTTCCCTAAAATTGTAATCGGTCAACGGCAAATCATGTCGACAAACGGTACACAGCAGGTTCTCTCCTCCCGATAAATGCGCATTACATCCAAAACACACTTGTGGCAATAGGATGGAGTTAATATCGTTTAGTATCTTTGACGGCCAGTTCATAAACAAATCTTATACCTGCAAAATCAGCCACTTGTCGGATGGAATCCCAAGATACCACTTTCAATTATAAAATTATTTTAGCGGCATTGGTGGCGGTGATTATTGCGATTCTCATTGCGTTTTACTACAGTTACGCCCAATCTCAAAATCAATTAAGTTACTTAGAGGACGAAAAGAAACTTTTGGTCAAAGATTTGACTTTGATGAAGGCAGAAGTAGATCGTCTCTCAGGATTGAACGAGGTAAACGATATCGAACTACAAACCTCTAAATTTAGAATTCAACAACTATTGGATTCCGTAGGGCAATTGAACTTCAACATTGTGAAGTTGAAAGAAGACCGTAAAACCTTGAGGGTTTTGGAGGCCAAATTCGATAGTCTGAAATTAAAGAACAACTTTCTTCGCTACAACAATTCGTTGTTGAGCCAAAAATATGAACGCACTTTAAGGCAGATAGAAGAGCTACGAGGCAAGACCAGTACTTTGGCACAAGCTGAGGCTTTGGCCCGTCAAAAAAATCAGGAGTTGGCCAACGAACTCAAAATCAAAAGCTACCTAGCAATGGAAAACGCAGAAGGTAGTGGATTTCGATTACGGGCCGGTCGTCCTTTGAAAACCAACAAGGCCGATGTTATCGAAAAGTTGAGGGGTTGTGCTACGATTAAGGGCAATCCGAATGAGGTGAACGATATAAAGGTAATATATCTTCAGTTTTTGACCCCTGATATGGCGGTTATAGAAGACAACGCCAATGTGGTTTCTGTTGGAGGAAATACCTACAGTAAACGTGTTGAGGTTGTTTACCTGGGCAAGGAAGTCAGTTTTTGCGATGCCATTACGGTTCCAGCAGGCTCGTTGGCACCGGGTATCTACACCTTGAACATTTTTGAGGATCAACGATTGTTATCTTCCTCTGAATTTCAATTGAAATAACATTTTCTCCGGTAGCAGAGCGTTGTCGAAGCTTGAGCCTTTTTATAATTTCAAATTCTTTTAAAGAATCTACTCTGGGGGCCTATTTTTCATGAAAAGATTTACCCTATTGTTTTACTTTTGCCCCCATGGCAAATCACGAAGATATTTTCAAGAAGGTCATCTCCCATGCGAAGGAGTACGGCTATATATTCCAATCGAGTGAAATTTATGATGGTTTAAGTGCAGTTTATGACTATGGTCAAAATGGCGCCGAACTCAAAAAGAATATTAGGGAGTATTGGTGGCAGGCCATGGTGCAACTCAATGACAATATTGTTGGTATTGATGCGGCTATATTTATGCACCCCACCACTTGGAAAGCCTCTGGTCACGTTGATGCCTTTAACGACCCCTTGATTGACAATAAAGATTCCAAAAAACGGTATCGTGCAGACGTTTTGGTTGAAGATTATGTGGCCAAAATTGAAGCCAAAATTGATAAAGAAGTAGCCAAAGCAGCGAAGCGTTTTGGCGATGCCTTTGACAAAGAACAGTTTATTTCGACCAACCCTCGTGTTGTAGGTTATCAAGAAAAGGCCAATTCGATTCTAAAACGTTTGGGCAAATCATTGGAAAATGAAGATCTGGCGGATGTAAAGGCCTTGATTGAAGAACTCGAAATTGCAGACCCACTTTCGGGCTCCAAAAACTGGACTGATGTAAAGCAGTTCAATCTGATGTTTGGCACCAAACTGGGTTCCACGGCCGAAAGTGCGATGGATCTATACTTGAGACCAGAGACGGCACAGGGTATTTTTGTCAATTTTTTGAACGTGCAAAAAACCGGACGCATGAAAATCCCATTTGGGATAGCCCAGACGGGCAAGGCCTTTCGAAATGAAATTGTCGCACGTCAGTTCATTTTCAGAATGCGTGAATTTGAGCAGATGGAAATGCAATACTTCATCAAGCCTGGCACCCAGCAAGAATGGTACGAGGCTTGGAAAGAAAAGCGTTTGAAATGGCACTTGTCTTTGGGCATGGGGGCGGACAATTATCGCTTTCACGACCATGAGAAGTTGGCACACTACGCCGATGCGGCAGCTGATATCGAATTTAAGTTTCCATTCGGGTTTAAAGAGTTAGAAGGTATCCATTCACGCACAGATTTTGATTTGAGTCAACACGAGGCTTATTCCAATAAAAAACTCCAGTATTTTGACCCGGAAGAAAACAAGAGCTATGTACCCTATGTCTTGGAAACTTCAATAGGATTGGATCGGATGTTCTTAGCTGTGTTCTCGAATTCCCTTCAAGAAGAAGAATTGGAAAACAATACTACCCGAACGGTTTTAAAACTACCAGCGGTATTGGCACCGACTAAGGCTGCAATCTTGCCTTTGCTCAAGCGTGATGGACTGCCAGAAGTTGCTCAAAAATTGGTTGACGACTTAAAATGGGACTTTAATGTGGCCTATGATGAAAAAGATGCTGTGGGACGCCGTTATCGAAGACAAGATGCCAATGGAACCCCATTCTGTGTAACTGTTGATCACCAAACGTTGGAAGATGAAACGGTAACCATTCGCCATCGCGATACGATGGAGCAGCAACGAGTTGCTATTTCTGAAGTCAAGGCCATCATCGCCAAAGAAGTGGAGATGAAGGAGTGGTTGAAACGGATTTAAAGGTATTTTTCTGAAGAATTATTTATTTCTGTAAGTAATTGATTTGCAAAATATTGTCAAT
>CAYNUM010000014.1:0-13279 GCA_964400025.1 uncultured Croceivirga sp. | reverse complement strand
CAGGGCATCGATGATAAATCCGTCTTGACCATTGAGCTTTAACGGAAGTATGCGGTCTTTTTCCGCAAACCTTTCATCCGAAACAAAGGCTATGGGCAAGAAATAGTGTTGGTAAAAAGCTTCGGTAAAATTTATTTCCAACAGAAGTCCGTAATATACTTCGCCATGTTGTTGAATCCTAAAATGCTCCTGTAGTTCTATGTACTTAAGTGTACTGGACTTTCCACCATACCAGCGTTGCTTTACAATATAATCTTCAAGAACATCAGATAGAAAAACCTGTAAAAAGGTGGTATCATCCAATAAGGCTTCCCACGCAATGTTAAATTCGTAGGGGGTGCTTACCATAATATCCTTCTTTGGTTTTGACACGAATTATCGATTTAACTGAAAGATATGGAAAGGAAGTGAGGTATTTAACTCTACAAAATTCCATTCATCATACCATTGATACTCATTTTCTGTAATCAAATCGTGTAACTGTAGCCCATCGCCATGTGAAATTCCAAGCTCTGTTAGTGGCAATTGTACCATACCCTGTTGAGTATGGTGGCTGTCCAAACTAATTACAATCAGAAGTTGATTGGTTTTATCATCATCCCACTTATAAAAAGCCAAAAGGTGTTCATTTTCAATATGGCAGAATTTAAGATTGTTCGTTTGCTGCAGGGCAGCATTTTCCTTTCTTATTTGATTTATTTTCGAAATTAAGTGAGTGATTTTGTTTTCATGAGTCCAGTCCCAATGTCTAATTTCATACTTTTCACAGTCGAGATATTCTTCTTTGTTCGGATAAGGTTCAGTTATCATATACTCAAATACGGGACCATAAATTCCTAAATTTCCACTTAATGTAGCCGCCAAGGCATATCGGATAAGATGCATGGCCTCATTTGCACCTTGCAGGTGATATGGGTTAATATCTGGAGTATTCGGCCAAAAATTTGGGCGATAATACTCTTTCATATCAGTTTGGGTCAACTCCGTTAGATAGTCAATAAGTTCTCCTTTTGAAACCCTCCAGGTAAAATAGGTATAGGATTGTGAAAACCCTTGTTTGGCCAATTGCTGCATCACTTTTGGCCTGGAAAAAGCCTCTGCTAAAAAAAGTGTATCTGGATACTTTTTCTTTACTTCACCTATTAGCCAATTCCAAAAATAATAGGGTTTGGTATGGGGATTATCGACTCTGAACATTTTTATTCCCAAATCAGCCCAGTGCATTACAACACTCAGCAATTCGTCCCAAAGGGCTTTATATTCATCATTTTCAAAATAAAAATTGACAATATCCTGATATTTTTTAGGAGGATTTTCAGCGAATTGAATGGTACCATCAGGTCGTTTTCTGAACCATTCAGGATTTGAACTTAAATAAGGATGGTCGGGGGCCGCTTGAAATGCAATATCCAATGCTACTTCAATACCTAAATCAGAGGCTCTACCTACCAATCTTTCAAAATCTTCTTCTGTCCCTAATTCCGCATGTATCGCTTTGTGACCTCCATGTTTTGACCCAATGGCCCAAGGCACTCCAGAATCTCCTTCTTTAGCGTCTACAGTGTTGTTCTTGCCTTTTCTATTCTTTTCCCCTATAGGATGTATTGGAGGAAAATAAAGTGTGTCAAAACCCATTTTGGCAATTTTAGGTAGTAATCTTTCACAATCCTTGAACGTTCCGTGCTTATCCGGTTCCTCTGCTGAAGACCTGGGAAAGAATTCATACCATGTACTGAAATTTGCTTTCTTTCTATCAACATACACTTTAAATTCTTGGCTGGTGTTAGCCAATATGCGCTGGGGATATTTTACAAATAAGGAATGAAGCCTTTCCGAAACAGCCTGTTTTAAGGCATTTTCGTACTCAGATTCATTTTCAAAATGCTCAATCAAACCTTGGGTATATTCTTTTTCCGCTTTGTCGCCCTTTTTATGAATATATTTTAGGTATTGAACTCCATCAAGCAGTTCACTCACAACGTGTTGACCGTCTTCAATTTTTGCCTCAATTCCGTGTTGCCAATTCAAGGCATAATCTACCCAAGCCCGAAGTTGATATGTGTAGAAGCCCTGCTTTGTAAGTTTGAAAGTTCCAAAGTACACATCATTTCCCTGATGCTGCATTCTGATATCCTCAGGCTTTTTATCAGATTCATGCTGAATCAATAGTTCAGCCTGAATTACATCATGCCCATCTGGCAAAATATCTGCATAGACCGTAACGGACTCATTAACAACTCTTTTTATAAAAAAATCACCGCAATTTAGTTGGGGATATATATTTTCAATAATCACACGTTCTTGACGTTGCATATTTGAACGGTTTGTTTGGTTATATAAGCGTTACAAAGCTATTAAAGTTAAGAAATCAAATAGTTTAAAAACAAATCGTATTTCAATTGAATTAACAGATTACTTAAAAGCCAGGATATAAGATAAGGTATTATCATTTTTTTTTGGAACGCTTTTTGATTTCAACTAAAATGTTAAAACAGAAAAGAAATCAAATCAAGAAAAATCATAGCATTATGAACAAAATCAAATTACTCTTAGGAATAGCATTAGCAGCATTAACGATTTCATGTGAGGGACCAGCAGGACCTCCAGGACCAGCAGGTTTTGATGGGCTCGACGGACTTGACGGTCAAGATGGCGTCAATATTTTGGGTCAGGCCTTGGAAATTGAAGGTACCTTTTCATTTGATAACGATTACCGCATCTTCTTTGAATTTCCGCAGACCGTGGAAGTGTTCGAATCAGATATCGTTTTAGTCTACATTCTTTGGGAACAGGTTGATGACCCCAATGGTGGTGATCCCATTGATGTTTGGAGGTTATTGCCACAAACCCGAATATTGGATCAGGGTCTGCTTCAGTATAACTTCGACCATACTTTTTTGGATGTTAGTATCTTTTTGGAGTCTGATTTTGATTTGGGCACCTTACTTCCTGGTGATACCGACAATCAGATATTTAGAATTGCCGTTGTACCCGCAGAATTCGGTACCGACCCTTCCATTGACCTGACCAATTTGGATTCGGTCATGGAGGCCATGAATCGTGATAATTCAGATTTGGAAAAAATACAGTTGGATTAAATTCACGGAAGGAAATTACAAAGCCCGACCCTTGTGGATCGGGCTTTTATTTTGCAGGGAATTCAAATAATTTTGAAAGGAACCAATCGTAATACCGTCCAATCGAAAAAAGATAAGATGGGAAAAAATATTGCTTTGATTTTACTATTGGTGTTGGGTTCTTGCATGGGCAATTCACAATTGGAAAAACCAGTGGTTGCTAAGGCCGAAAAGGAAGTTCAGTTTCCAATAACCAAAACCGACCAGCAGTGGAGGTCAGAACTAACCGACGTAGAATATTATGTACTGCGAAAAGCAGCTACTGAAAATCCTTTTACCAGTGATTTGTTGGACAATAAAGAAGCGGGTATTTATGTCTGTGCAGCATGCCAAACACCACTGTTCAAGAGTGATCATAAATTTGATTCGGGAACGGGCTGGCCGAGCTTTTACCAAGAAATTGAAGGAAATGTTGCCTATGATGTCGACTATAAAATTGGTTATCCAAGAACTGAAGAACACTGTGCAACCTGCGGGGGGCATTTAGGCCATGTTTTTGATGATGGCCCCGACCCTACCGGCAAACGACATTGTATTAATGGAGTCGCTCTTGACTTTGTTCCTTCAACAAAGTAAGAACAGGTTAACAACTCGAAATTTTTAGTTGGTTCATTTTTTGTTAACCACTAATTTTAGAGCTATGAAAAAATACGGAGTAGAGAAGAGTGATTCGGAGTGGAAAGACCAACTTTCACCCGATGAATATTATGTGCTACGGAAAAAAGGTACGGAAAGGCCTTTCACCGGTAAGTACAACCTACATTTTGAAAAAGGCAATTACTGCTGTAAAGCCTGTAATGCCATACTTTTTAAGAGTGACAATAAATTTGAAAGTGGATGCGGCTGGCCTTCATTCGACGAGGCTGTGGAGGGTGCTATAGAATACGTTAGAGACACCTCACATGGTATGATAAGAACTGAGACCCTTTGTGCCAATTGCGGCAGCCATCTTGGACACGTCTTTGATGACGGACCACGAGACACCACAGGTCAACGCTATTGTATCAATTCGTTGAGCATTGGTTTTGAATCCGAAGAACAATAGTGTCTTTTTTCAAGAATTACATTACCAGTGTTTTATTCGAATTCAATCGATATAAATCATACGGCGACAAAACCCTCCGGCAACTATCTGAAGAAGATATTTTTTGGCAATCGTCTGAAAACGATAATTCCATCGCCCTTATCATCAAACACCTTGCTGGGAACATGCTTAGTAGATGGACTAATTTTCTTGAAGAAGACGGAGAAAAAGAATGGCGTAATCGTGATGAAGAATTTGAAGCACCCCCAGCCACAAAAAATGAGGTAATCGAGCTTTGGGAAAAAGGTTGGCATTGCCTCTTTGAAGCCTTAGGAGGCATCAATGCCGAGAATTTTGAGAGTCTTATAAAAATTCGTGGTGAAAACCATACCATTCCAGAGGCAATCAATAGACAACTAGCGCATTACGCTTCACATGTAGGGCAGCTCGTGTTTATCGGAAAAATGTTGAAAAGAGAAGAATGGAAATCGCTAACCATACCCAAGGGACAGTCTAAAAAACTTCAACCAAAAAATGTTTGGTAAAAACTCCTGACTCTTCACTAAATTTGCATTCCATTTAACGAAAAAAAATAGTCGCATGAGCCATTTTGATGTCATTGTAGTAGGTAGTGGTCCAGGAGGATATGTAACCGCAATTAGAGCCTCTCAGTTAGGTTTTAAAACGGCCATAGTGGAGAAAGAGAGTTTGGGCGGTGTTTGCCTAAACTGGGGCTGTATACCAACAAAAGCATTATTGAAATCAGCACAAGTCTTCGAATATCTAAAACACGCTGAAGACTATGGCCTCAGTGCGAAAAAAGTAGAACACCACTTTGACAAAGTCGTGCAGCGAAGTAGAAGCGTAGCCGACGGTATGAGCAAAGGGGTACAGTTCTTAATGAAAAAGAACAAGATTGAAGTACTCAATGGTTACGGAAAGGTACAACCTGGCAAAAAAGTAATTGTTAAAGGTGAACATGGTGATCCGGCCGAATATACTGCCGACCATATCATAATCGCAACCGGAGCCAGAAGTAGAGAATTGCCTTCATTGCCCCAAGATGGCAAAAAGGTGATCGGTTACCGTCAAGCCATGACCTTGGATACCCAACCGAAGAAAATGATTGTCGTGGGTAGTGGGGCCATCGGTATTGAATTCGCTTATTTCTACAATTCGATGGGTACCGAAGTGACTGTAGTCGAATATATGCCAAATATTGTACCTGTTGAAGACGAGGATATCTCCAAACAACTGGAACGAAGTTTCAAAAAAGCGGGAGTGAAAATAAAGACCTCTGCCGAAGTTACCCATGTGGACACCTCAGGCGACGGGGTAAAGGCCACTGTCAAAACGGCCAAGGGGGAAGAAATTTTAGAGGCTGATATATTACTTTCAGCAGTTGGAATAAAAACAAACATTGAAAATATAGGTTTGGAAGATGTTGGCATTGCTACCGATCGTGACAAGATTTTGGTCAATGACTATTACCAAACCAATATTCCTGGGTATTATGCGATTGGTGATGTTACTCAAGGCCCTGCCCTTGCACACGTGGCCAGCGCCGAAGGAATTTTATGTGTGGAAAAAATCGCTGGAATGCATGTAGAGCCATTGGACTATGGCAACATTCCTGGGTGTACCTATTGTATGCCTGAAGTGGCATCTGTTGGTTTGACCGAAAAGAAGGCCAAAGAGGCTGGTTACGATATCAAAGTCGGAAAATTTCCTTTTTCAGCAAGTGGAAAGGCCAAAGCCGGTGGAACTCCTGACGGATTCGTTAAGGTAATCTTCGATGCCAAATACGGCGAGTGGTTGGGTTGCCATATGATCGGTGCCGGTGTTACCGATATGATTGCAGAAGCTGTTGTTGCCAGAAAGTTGGAAACTACGGGGCATGAAGTCTTAAAAGCCGTTCACCCCCATCCTACCATGAGCGAGGCAGTTATGGAAGCCGTAGCTGATGCCTATGATGAGGTAATCCACCTATAATGATCAAAGCATTTCGACTAACCGCCATTTTAGAGGGTATTTCGTACCTCCTAATATTTGGTTTGACCATGCCTTTAAAGTATTGGGCAGACATTGGTGGCCCCAATAAAGTGGTTGGAATGGCACACGGTATCCTGTTTATACTTTTTGTTGTATTGGCAGCCTATGTTACTTGGGAGCGCAAATGGGGTATAAAGCGATTCTTGATATTATTTATTGCATCATTGCTCCCCTTCGGAACATTCTATGCTGACAAAAAATACTTAAAGCCGTTAGATTAAAACTAGTTACTCCCGTCTACGAACCGGTAAATAGAACCGTCAAATGCACAGACGTAAAGTTCTTGGTTGGCATCTGTACCAAAGGAGGCGATGTTCAGCCCAGAGGCTAGAAGCTCTTCGTTCGCACTGCCATCCAATTCCAAAGCCCAAATACGACCGCTGACAAAGTCGCCATAGATATATTTACCAGCTATAGCGTTCACATCACTTCCGCGATATACATAACCCCCGGTTATCGAGCGATCTCCGTTACTATGACCATATTCAAATATTGGGGCGACCAAACCTGAGGAATCGCAATCGCCAGAAAAGCACGAAGTACCCTCAAAAAGCTTCCATCCGAAGTTACCACCAGAAGTGATAATGTCAATCTCCTCTATCTCACCTTGACCTACATCTCCCGTCCATAAATTTCCGGTTTGGGGGTCGAAGCTCATCCTCCAGGGATTTCGCAATCCGTAGGCGTAAATCTCTGGCCGTACATTCGATTCCCCGACAAACGGGTTATTGTTGGGAATACTATAATTGAGGCCACCCGATGGGTTATCAATGTCAATTCGCAAAATGTTTCCTAGGAGATTTGAACGGTTTTGGGCATTGTTATCACTATCACCGGCACCACCGCCATCACCAATGGACAGGTACAAAAATCCATCTGACCCGAAGGCTACCTGGCCGC
The DNA here is from genome assembly GCA_964400025.1 of uncultured Croceivirga sp. Lineage (GTDB taxonomy): Bacteria > Bacteroidota > Bacteroidia > Flavobacteriales > Flavobacteriaceae > Croceivirga. The sequence continues at coordinate 6,166 of CAYNUM010000014.1, read as the reverse complement.
CATTATGATTGGTCTGCGGCTGTGGAATATCCATGATAATCAGTTCGGTGCCCAAATCAGTGGAATTTCCTGAAGCGGTAAATCTTGAGATACGAGAAGTCGATTCGTTCGGGCTGTAATGCACAAAATAATGACTATTGGAAGAAAAATTTGGATGAAAGGCCAAGCCTAAAAGCCCCTGTTCACTTTGGGTCGACAAACCATTACTTAAATCCAAAAAAACATCAAAACTACTGACAGTGCTATTATTCTCAAAGACTTTAATGATGCCTTCCTTCTCAACCACAAAAATTCGATTAGAACCATCTTCAGGAGACTGCAAATCAAGTGGTTGCGAAAAAGACAGATTTGAAAAAGCGTTGACCAGGGCTACTGACCCTTCTACATCCGATGGATTATCATCAACCGGATCAGCATTGGAATCATCGCTATTACAAGAAACTAGACATAAGAAGAGCAGTAGAAAAAATAGATTGGGGCGTATCATAACAAATCGTTTTTATATGTACGCATGTCGTGGCCCTTTTGGTTTACATCATACTACAGAAAACTCTGAATCGCCAAATCATAGCTTTGTAGCCCAAAACCAAGTACCACGCCTTTTGCCACCGGTGAAATAAACGACTGGTGCCTGAATTCTTCCCTAGAAAAGGTATTGGAGATATGTACTTCAATCACTGAGGTTTCAATCGCCTTTATGGCATCACCAATTCCCACAGAAGTATGCGTATAGGCCGCAGCATTCAATATAATTCCGTCATAAGAGAAGCCTACCTCTTGAATCTTATCAATCAATTCTCCCTCAATATTGGACTGAAAATAATCCAATTCCACCTTTGGGAATCTATCTTTTAGTACATTGAAATAGTCCTCAAAGGTCTGGTTTCCATAAACCTCAGGCTCTCGTTTACCTAATAGATTGAGGTTAGGGCCATTAATGATAATCAACTTCATGTCCCAAAATTAGATAAATAAACCAGCTATCAATCAATTAAAAAAATAGACGACCCCAATCATCAGGTTGGCACCTCTAATATCCAAAGAATTACCAAGCGGTCCTGAATATCTATCGGTCAATTCCAACGAATAACGGGCTACTGCTGAAAATTGGTTTGTAATATCTACACCGGCCCCGAATCCGATTTCGACCCCAAAAGTGTCGAGAACATCATCAATATTGGTATTGGTACCCAGTACACCTTCGATATCTTCAATGGCACTTTTGATATCATCGAGATTTGAAGAGAAGTTAAATTGAGGGCCTAATTGAATATTCAATAAACCAGGTACAACGTAGTATTTCGCCATGACCGGTAAATAGATAAAAGAAAGGTCTCCAGCACTACCATAGGTAAGTTCTGGTTGTACATGAAATTTATCTATAACCTCTATATCGGCCAATGCGCCGATATAAAACCCTGTTTCATTGACGGCGTCTATAGAAGCCAAGTTTATAATATTACCCAACGAGAGGTCAACATTGGCGTCTGTGTTTAAAAGTCCTCCAGTGACCCCAAACTTAATTTGCCCTTGAGCAAAGGCATTTAAGCTTAGTAGTACAAAACAAAAAACAATACATTTTTTCATAAGTGTCTGTGCTTAGTAATCTGTTAAAGATATAAAAGTTTCCATTTGAATATAAAACGGTCACCCAGCACAACAAAAAAACGGAGCCTCGGCTCCGTTCATACTATCAGTGTTATTAGCTGCTTTTCCCAGTACTAAATTAACGATTTGATTACCAGGCGTAGCCTAGGGAAACCCCTAAACCAACGGCAACTTCATCAACTGAGACACTTAGACTGTCAGAATCTCCAGTTACAAAGCCAAGGCCTGCAAAAACATCCAATAGAAAATGCTCACCAAATATCCATTGGTGGCCTACATCCCCTCCTATAGAAAAGAATCCGGCAGAATTGTCAAAATCATCGCTAAGCCCAAAGTATCCAACACTGGGGCCGGCATGCCATCCTCTTAGAGCCTCATCACTTGAAAAATAAAAACGATAAGAGCCTCCGGCGCCAAAGCCGGAAACATCGGAGATATTGTAATAAAGAGCGGATATTGTAACCGTCTGTGCATCATTTACAGAAAATTCATATCCGGCATTGGCCACTCCAAATGCCAAGCCTATGGGGTTGGCCTTTATCGCCTGCTCTTGCGCTTGAGTACTCGCAATACAACCCAAGATAAGGGTCGCTGCTACAATCAATTTTTTCATAAAAAGTCTTTTAGTTGTGAATTGAAAATTAGTAATAGAAAAGATTTGTAATTGAGAAAAGCCGTAAATCACTGAAATCTTGTCTTAAAGTTTTAAAATCTAAAAACGACCCCACCAGTAAGGGTATTCCAAGTACGGGTTTCCCCCTGAACTCCAACGTAAGAGAAATTCAGTGCTGAACCTGGAGACAGATCAAAAGAAAGTGTGGGTCGGTAATAAAAGCCTGCTTGTGTAAAATCAGTAAGACCAAAAGCATATCCAATGTCTGCTCCTAGGTTGATACTTTTGGTGGGATAAAATCTAAAAAATCCCGCCGCCGGTAGGTAACCCGTATCTTCACCCTCAATCGTAACTACTGTCGGACCAATATCCTCGGTAGATTCCAGACCAAAAAAGTATTGTACCCCGGTGGTCAAACCGAGATCAATGGTTTTTGAAACGCCCCAATGTTGATAGAGATCAAGACCAATTCCCAGATTTGAAAAGTCAGAAGCATCGCCGATGGCCGTAGCAGCATGAAAGCCTGCTTTAAAAAATCCGCGCTCAACGTACTGCCCGCGAGCACTGAAACAGAAAGCGGTAAAAAAACAGAGTAAAACTAATTTTCGCATTATTGGTTTCTTTTTGAAGCACAATACCATTTCCAATTTAAGAATATGTATGGCCTTGGTTGTATAGGTAGTAACGTAGTAATTGGGTTTTTAGTCAATTTCGATGTGAGAAAGTTCAACTATTTTTGAAGTATGACCTGGAAACAAGGGATTACGGATTATCAACAATATCTGCGCATAGAACGGGGATTGTCACAAAACTCCATCACCAACTATGCCCGTGATATTCGAAAATTGATTGCATTTATCGACGAGCATAAAATCAAAAAATCCCCGGTCAATATAGGATTGGAAGAACTACAGGCCTTTATTTATGAAGTGGCCAAGACCCTAAACCCAAGATCTCAGGCACGTTTGATTTCTGGTCTCAAAGGATTTTTCAATTATCTCGTTTTTGAGGATTACAGGACCGACAATCCTATGGACTTGATGGAAACCCCAAAAATCGGAAGAAAGCTACCTGACACGCTTTCAGAAGAGGAAATAAATGCATTGATTGGGGCCATTGATTTAAGCAAACCACAAGGTGAACGTAATCGGGCCATGTTGGAAACGCTTTATGGCTGTGGACTTCGAGTGACAGAACTTATCAATTTAAGACTATCAGACCTCTTTTTTGATGAGGGCATTGTTTTGGTCACGGGCAAGGGCAACAAGCAACGTTTTGTGCCCGTGAGCGAGGTGAATAAAAAGTTTATCAATCTATATATGGTTCATATTCGCAACCATCAAAAAATTGCTGTAGGTCACCAGGACATTCTTTTTTTGAACCGCCGCGGTAAACAGTTGACCCGGGCTATGGTCTTTGAAATTATCAAGCGACTGGTTGAAAAAACAGGACTTCAAAAACGTGTTGGGCCGCACACCTTTCGTCACTCTTTTGCCACACACTTATTGCAAAACGGCGCCGACCTGAGGGCGATTCAACAGATGCTAGGGCATGAAAGTATCACCACTACCGAAATCTACGTGCATGTCGACCGAAAACATTTGGCCAGTGTGCTTGAGCAATACCACCCAAGAAGGTTGACTAAAACTTGACTTTAAATCCAGAATTCCATTGGGTTTTTGCATCGGTACGTTCTGTACCCAAAGGATTAAAACTTGGCTCGTTGAGAAACATTCTCAGACCTGAGTTTATCGAAATATTCGATTTGGGTTGGTATTCCAATCCTAAAAATGCAGCATCGCTGGGCTTCTGTCCTAGAAACGATTGGTTCAAATCCCATTCCACTTCGAGCCCCCCTACCCCGTATAACTTTTCTAGGATACGTTGTCGGGCCATCAATTGCAGATTGAACCGGTTAAATAGGATGTTCTGTTGTAGTGAACCTCGGACACCCAAGAGGGTACTTTTCGTTAGCGGATATAAGATAGAAAAGTTGCCATAAAAAGATCCATCGCCAAAGTCTGGGTATGCAAAATCCTCAACAATCAATTCCTTAACGGGATATTCCAATTGGCTCCACGAATGGGAAAAACTCAGCAACCAAAAACCCAATAGTAATCGTTTCATTGTTAAAGGATTACCTTAAGTTACGGCATTTCAATGGGAGCCCTACCCGAATTGTAACTTCTTTAACAGAACAATTTTAGGAATACGTCTTTTTGAAGGGACGAATAATCAATCGTGCCTCTCGGTCGAATTTGACATAGTTATAGACCCAGTTGATAAAGACAACTAAACGATTGCGGAACCCGATTAAAAAGTAAAGGTGTACGAACATCCATACGAACCAAGCAAATACGCCCTGAAACTTAAAATTGGGCAAATCGGCAACCGCCTTGTTCCGACCGATGGTCGCCATGCTACCTTTATCGCGATACGAAAATGGCTGCATCGGTTTCCCATTTTGTAGTCGAATCAGGTTATCACCCAATTTTTGGCCTTGTTGAATGGCAGGTTGCGCCATCATAGGGTGACCATAAGGGTATTCTTCAGAAACCATTTGTGCCACATCACCAATCGCGAAAATGTGATCAAAGCCTTCCACTTGATTGAATTCATTGACCAATAAACGTTTTGAGCGTGAAAGAAGGGTTTCCCCATTCAGGCCTTCAATACTGACAGCCTGCACCCCAGCTGCCCAAATTAAGGTCGCCGTTTCAAACTGCGTATCTTGATTCGTTGTGGCCAGTTTGCCGTCATAACCGGTCACTCGAATGCCCTTCCAAACGTTAACACCAAGTTGTTCCAGAAAATCCTCGGCCTTTTTTGAAGCCACTTCGCTCATTGCCGGCAATAAGCGGTCGGCACCCTGAACCAAATTGATTTGTGCCCTTCGAGTATCCAAATCGGGGTAGTCTTTAGGCAGTATGCCCTTTTTTATTTCTGCGAGGGCCCCAGCCAATTCAACTCCGGTGGGGCCTCCCCCAACAATGACAAAATTCATTAGGGCCTCACGCTCATGCAGGTCATCGGTCAACAAAGCCTGCTCAAAATTTTCAAGAATTAGGCTGCGTAAATTCAAGGATTGCGGAATAGTCTTCATCGCCATGCTATTCTTAGCAATGGATTCATTCCCGAAGAAATTGGTTTTGGTCCCTGTAGCGACGATTAGATAGTCAAACTTCAAATCCCCAATGGTGGTATGAACCGTATTTTGTGCTGCATCCACCTTGTTCACCTCTGTCAATCGAAAATAAAAATTTGGGAACCCTTGCAACACCTTGCGAATCGGGTAGGCAATGGAATCGGGTTCCAATCCTCCGGTCGATACTTGGTACAGTAAAGGTTGAAAGGTGTGATAGTTATTTTTATCCATCAGAACCACTTGAAATTCTTGACGACTCAACTTTTTGGCCAAGGCGATTCCGGCAAAACCACCACCGATAATGACCACCCGTTTAAAACTGGACTGAGGAATATTCATTCAGAGAATTTAAAGTGCAAAAATACGCATTTGAAAAACCGAATACCGGTGCAGAGCCTTCATTTTAGTATCTTTAAGAACACTTAAAATTTAGTCCGATGAAGCGCATTTACACATTCAATCTTCTATTGCTTTTTACCATTTTCTCCCTGAGTGCCCAAAAGACCAAAACGGCCGCGCTGAAAACCTTGGATGACAAGGCGGATGGATACGGAGAAATCGCCCTTCAAATTTGGGAATGGGCAGAAATGGGCTACCAAGAAGAAAAAAGTTCAGCGCTTTTACAAAACACATTGGCCGAGGAAGGTTTTGAAATTAAAACTGGTATTGCTGAAATTCCAACGGCCTTTGTCGCGGAATATGGAGAAGGAAGTCCGGTGATTGGAATTTTGGGAGAGTTTGATGCGCTACCGGGGCTATCGCAACAGGCCGTACCTGAAAAAGTTTCCGCTGGTGGGCAG
>CAYNUM010000013.1:0-13327 GCA_964400025.1 uncultured Croceivirga sp. | reverse complement strand
GTTCTTACTGGATACCGCCCTGAACCGAGGGACTTCCGTCCTCGTTATTATTCCTACATAAAATACCTGAACTCCGGTATTGATTAAGTACGGTTGTTTTTATCCTTTTGTGGGGTAACCAATACATTCTTATGACACGCATTCAACTTTACCCGTTCCTTGTGCTTGGATTCCTACTGTTTTTGGGAAATCCCCTGTGGGCACAATCCCAAAATAATGGCCTCGAAAATTTGGAGAGCCTCTCCAAAAGCATGCAAGAAGTGTTTACCAAGGTCGTCCGTGAGGCGACCTTGAGCAAGAAAGCACGTGGCAATACCTGCGATGCCAATACCTTATTGGTGGCCGCTGATGCGTTTATCAAAAAGCAAGAAATGCCCGTTTCCCCAGATTCCTTTATCCATAGCTTCTCCATTCAAGTCCCTATTGGGGATCTACGGAACGTACAAGTAGAGCGTGGAAGCTTTAATACTGGTATGGATAAGGTATTGTACCTGTATCAAAACAAATCCGGCTATTTGGATTTTGTTTCACAACTTACCGGACAGGATTTGGGAAGCTTGGATGATAAAACCATAGAGCATATTGAGCGAGCCTACAAGACTCTTACCTATTTTTTCGATGAACCCAACGCGTATTATGATTATGATGGGGATATGGATTTTACATTCAATGGATGCTATGTGTCCTTACAACCCGCATTTACTGCCCAAAAATTCAAGTTTCCCAATATCACCTACAAGCTTAAGGTAGATGTGGCCGTTTCCTGTGGTTGTAATGAACAATCAGAATCCAGCGATTTTAAAGTAGGGTATTTTGCCTACGAAGCGCTTTCCAAAGGGCTATTTACAGGGACCCAAGTCACTTTTGGTGATCCCATAGCCCCTAAAATGGTGATCAACAAGGTGGAATGTTGTCCGGATACCCCTAACGATGATGCCCCTAAAACCCAAATTGAACCACGGCTCGACGAGGAATATGCCAAATTATTTGAGAACTATACAGTAGATGAAATGGATCAAAGCGAACCAGGAGATCTTTTTAAGAAGGCCCAAGTAGCCTATCAAGGCAAAATCCGGCTTTCTTTTGACGGCGGCCTGCCCTTGGGGGAGGAAGCCGACTTTTATGGCTTTAACTGGTCCTTGGAGGGGAGGTATGAAATTCGGAAACAAGGTGCTGCTTTTTCTTTTGGTCCCGAGCTTGGATATACCCAATTTCTTGGTAAAAGCACTGATTTTGGATTTGAAACCGAAAATGAAAGCTTTGTCAACGTAAAAGCAAAGGGCTTTTGGGATATAGGGTCAGAAGCGCCCGGATTAGATGGTTTTGCCGCGGTCATTGGAGTGGGCTATGGCTTTGGAATCGGCGAGAACTCAGAAGGGGGGGTCAGTTATGATCTTGGAGCGGAATATCACCCTGGGAAGAACCCATCACCTTCCGCCACTAGAATCTTCTACTCCCTAAGGTTTAAGTCCAATACGGTGGAAGGCGGAAGCTTTAACTCCGTCAACGCCGGCGTAGGGATCACGTTCAATTAAATATCTTGGTCCAGAATTTTTCCTAGATATACCAGTACATATCCTTCCCCATTCAATGGATAGCTTTTGCTTTCGGCGGGGAGAATTTGAATGTTGCCATCCGGTTCTTTAATAAAAACGGGGATGATATCATCATCTTGTGTGGTCTCATCAATAATAGTGTCATAGTGTTCCTTGTCTCGCAACGCTATTTCATTGATGGAAGGATATTTTCTGGCGGTTTCCGTCAATTTGATAAAATCGTCCGTGTGTGAGAACAAACCATTCTCTGGGTTGTTTTCAGGGTCATTCATTTCGTCAGAATCCACTAGGCGAAATGACCCGTTTTCGCCAAATTGATCCTTGAACTTGTCGATGGCAAAACGATTAATGTCTGGGTTTCCCGTTAAGGCCATTAAATAACCAACGTCATTTAATTCTATGTTGTCGGTTAACGAATCAGAATAGATGTTTGCGGAAAAGGCCTCTAGGCCGAGTTTTTTCGATTTCTCAATATTGGTGTCATTGTTGTCAATTAACACCACATGACGGTTGTTCTTTTTGAGATAGTTTCCTATAAGTCGAGAAATCTTAGATGCTCCGATAATTACGATTCCCTCTGACTTGGTTAAGAAGACCCCAACCAATTTTGCAAAGAGTCTGGCTGTGGTGGCATTGAACAAAACGGTGCCCAAAACAATCATAAAGACCAGCGGGGTGATGTATTCAGCACCCGGTTCGCTTTTCGCCAATAGCTTAGAACCAAAGAGCGAAGCAATACCTGCAGCTACGATACCACGAGGGCCTACCCAGCCGATGAACATTTTTTCGTTCAGCTTGAGCCCCGAACCTTGGGTGCTCAACAACACGCCAATCGGACGAATAAGAAAAACCACAACCAAAAACAGAATTACCGTGTTCCAAGTCTTCAGAAGCTCTAAGTCTGCGATATCAATATTTGCCGCAAGAAGGATAAACAAAATAGAAATCAAAAGTACGCTCAACGATTCCTTGAAATACAACAGCTCTTTCAGGTTGGGAAGATTCATGTTGCCCAAGACCATACCCATGACAACTACCGCCAAAAGGCCTGACTCATGTGCAAACAGGTCAGACTCCACAAATACCAAAAGCACCACAGAAAGCGACACCACATTCATGAGGTAGTGTGGAATCAAGTTCTTCTTAATCGCAAAAGCCAGTGCATGGGCAAAGGTGAAGCCAAAGGTTGTGCCAAACAGTAAAATCTTACCGAACTCTATCAATGCAGTTTGGGTAAATGCACTGCCCTCACCCACGCTTATAAATTCAAAAACCAATACCGCCACAAGGGCTCCTATGGGATCAATTAAAATACCCTCCCATTTCAAGACGGCTGAAACGTCCTTTTTTAGTGGGATATTCCTTAGGATAGGGGTGATCACCGTCGGGCCGGTAACGATAATCAAGGCAGAAAACAGAAAAGACAATTGCCAAGACAGTTCGAAAATATAATGGGCCGCTACGCCTGCACCAAAGAAGGTAACTATAGAGCCCACGGTAATCAACTTTGTGATAACAGGTCCCACATTCTGAATTTCTGCGCGCTTCAGGGTAAGACCCCCTTCAAAAAGGATAATACTTATGGCCAAGGAAACAAAATAGTACAGCCCTTCCCCCGGGAAAAGACCTTTGGTGCCGTTCCATATGGGTTCAATTAATTTTGTACCGTCTTCGGTATACAACGTAGCGATAGGCCCTACCATCAAACCTATCAAAATTAGGGGCAAAATTGCCGGCAACTTCAAGCGCCACGCGACCCACTGGGCAATAATTCCAAGAATAATGATTCCCGCTAATTCTAACATGCCTCTTTTTTTTGTAAAATAGGATTTTTATTCCAATCGACAGCCTCTTTTTGACTACTTGGTTTTGGTGTTTATATCTGTTGTTGGGCGTTTGGTCGACTTTTGTTAAAAATCGGCTAATAATTCGGTCTTTTTAAGTGGATTAATGCCGCGTTTCTTATTTTGGGCGACCTTAATTTCTTTAATGACCCTTTATCCCATAGAATCCGGGAATTTTAAGCTAGACGGCGGCGCGATGTTCGGTGTTGTTCCAAAATCGCTTTGGACACGAACAAATCCTGCCGATAACAACAATATGATTGATATTGCAGCTCGGTGCCTTTTGATTGAGAATGGCGATCGTTTGATTTTGATTGATACCGGTCTAGGGAACAAACAATCAGAGAAGTTTTTCGGTTATTATTATTTATGGGGCGACCATTCCATGGACAGGTCTCTAGAAAAAGCAGGGTTTCATCGTGATGATATCACTGATGTTTTTATGACGCATTTGCACTTTGACCACTGCGGAGGAAGTGTTCAGTGGAACAAAGAGAGAACGGGTTATGAGCCCGCATTTAAAAATGCACTTTTTTGGACCAACGAAGCACATTGGGATTGGGCCACCAGCCCGAATGTGCGTGAAAAAGCCTCGTTTTTAAAAGAGAATTTATTGCCAATGCAAGAAAGCGGTCAACTGCGATTTGTAAATCGCGATAAGAGCGGGTTTCTTGAAGATTCAGAATTGGGTTTTGGTATTCATTTTGTGGACGGGCACACCGAAAAGCAAATGATTCCCGTTATTGACTACCAAGGAAAAAAATTGGTTTTTACGGCAGACTTGATTCCGACGGCGGGCCACATTCCGGTTCCTTATGTTATGGGGTATGACACGCGTCCATTGTTGACCATGAAGGAGAAGGCTGATTTTTTGAATACAGCGGTATCAGAGAACTACGTGTTGTTTTTTGAACACGATGCACATAACGAGCTTTGCACGTTAAAACAAACCGAAAAAGGAGTCCGTCTTGACGATACTACTGTTTTTTCGGACTTTTTTGCAAATTGATTATTGATCATATCTTTTTTTTGCATTCATATTTTAAATTATTTGCCGCCCTTTTCTCGGGCATTCTGTTCACGGGTTGTGGGGCCACTACCCTTCTTACAACACCGGTGGCCAACATTGACACCATTCCCCTAAAAGTTTCTGAGCTTTCTGATTCGGAAAAGAAAAATTGGGGTCACACCGATTTGTTCACAGACACCATACCGGGCATGAGTGTTGATAAGGCCTACAAAGAGATTATAGGAAACAAAAAAGGCAAAAAGGTGATTGTTGCCGTTGTAGATTCCGGAATTGATTTAGAACATGAGGACCTAGATGGTGTACTTTGGACGAATACCGGTGAGCGTCCTGGTAATGGCAAGGATGATGATGGAAACGGATATGTTGACGATATTCATGGATATAATTTCTTAGGAGAAGCCTATAATGAGCAGCTTGAGCACGCAAGAATGTTGCGCTTAGGCATTGGGGATGCGTCTGCAAGGGCAAAAGCCCAATTGGAGTTGGATAAGAAGTATCCTGAAGCCGTTCAGAACAAACAACAATACGAGCAAATTTTGCAGGTGGTCGAAACTGCCGATGAGGCCGTAAAAAAAGAGTTGGGAAAATCTTCCTATACCAAAGAGGATGTTATGGCTATGAATCCTCAAACCGAGCAAATGCAACAATATGTGTCGGTTCTAAAGCAAATGTACCAATATGGCGACTCTATAGATAAGGTTATCAAAGAGTTAAATGAGGGTATTGTTTATTTTACTGAGCAGGCAAACTACAACCTGAACAAAGATTTCGACGGTCGTTCAATTGTAGGAGATGATCCTTATGATTTCAATAGCCGTGGTTATGGAAACGGTGACCCCCGAAACCGCGTAAAAGACGAAAGCCACGGTACACATGTCGCCGGAATCATAGCTGCCGAACGAAACAATGGTAAGGGTGCAAATGGGGTAGCAAACAACGCCCGAATAATGGCGCTCCGCGCCGTGCCCAACGGTGATGAGTACGATAAAGATATTGCTTTGGCGATTCGTTATGCTGTAGACAATGGGGCCAAAATTATCAACTGTAGTTTTGGAAAGTCGTTTTCTCCGAACGCCGAATGGGTACATGATGCCATTAAGTATGCCGCCAAAAACGATGTTCTAATTGTGCATGCGGCTGGTAACGACGGTAACGACTTGGATGACAACAACAATCCCAACTTTCCTAACGACCATAATTTCACTGACACTGAAATTTCAGACAATGTAATTACTGTAGGTGCTTTGGCGCCATCATATGGTTCTAAGATGGTTGCCACTTTTTCAAATTATGGAACGAGAAATGTTGATGTGTTCGCCCCGGGCGATGATGTATATTCCACCATGCCGGAGAACGAATATGAGTTTCAAGGCGGAACCTCAATGGCCGCCCCGGCAGTAGCTGGGGTCGCAGCTCTGGTACGGTCACACTATCCTAATTTGACAGCTTCACAGGTCAAAAAAGTGCTTATGCAATCCGGACTTACCTCAAAAGCTTCTGTAGTGCTTGATGGTGATTCAGAAAAAGCAAGGCCTTTCTCAGAGGCTTCAAAATCAGGAAAAATGGTTAATGCCTACAATGCCTTGATTTTGGCTGAAAATCTTTCAAAAGGAAAAACAACCTTAGAATTCAACGCAGAATAAAATGATAAAGCTTATTAAAAAACTGGTTTATGTCGTATTGTGCGGGGTGGGTACGCTAATCGCACAAAACAACACCACATATTGGCAACAGCATGTTGATTACACCATGGATATCAATATGGATGTTGAAACTTTTCAATATTCCGGTACACAAAAGCTAGTTTATTCCAATAATTCGCCAGACACCTTAAACAAGGTTTACTACCATCTTTATTTCAATGCTTTTCAACCAGGAAGCGAAATGGACGTTCGGCTGCAAAACATAAAGGATGGCGACAAAAGAATGATGGAAGAAGGTCAGAGCAGAATTACGTCGTTGACCGAAGAAGAAATAGGTTTCCTGCACGTGAATACTTTGACCCAAGATGGGGAAAAGGTTGATTTTAAAGAAGAGGAGACCATTTTGGTTGTTCAGCTGGCAAAACCCCTACCCCCGGGGAGCCAAACAACTTTTGATATGAAATTCAAGGGGCAGGTACCTCTTCAAATTAGACGTTCAGGAAGAAACAGCAAAGAGGGTATTGCGCTTTCAATGAGTCAATGGTACCCTAAAATAGCTGAATACGATTTTGAAGGTTGGCATCCAAATCCGTATATCGCCCGTGAATTCCATGGTGTTTGGGGAGACTTTGATGTAAAAATCACCATTGATAAAGACTATACCATTGGTGGTACCGGATACTTACAAAACCCTAACGAGATTGGCCATGGCTATGAAACTCCTGGAACCAAGGTAAAAACCAAGGGCAAAACACTGACATGGCATTTCAAGGCCCCTATGGTTCATGATTTTATGTGGGGTGCAGACCCTGAATATGTTCATGACACCTTCGAAATGGAAAATGGCCCAACCCTACATTTCTTCTACAAAGACAAAGATGAAATCAAGGAGAATTGGAAGAACCTTCAGCAGAAAACCGCCGACGCCATGAATTTTTTTAACAAAAACATTGGTAAATATCCATACGAACAATACTCGGTGGTGCAGGGCGGTGATGGGGGTATGGAGTATGCCATGAGCACTTTGATTACGGGTGAACGTGCATTTGGAAGCCTGGTTGGTGTAATGGTCCATGAAATGGCGCATTCATGGTTTCAGCATGTTTTGGCCACCAACGAATCGAAACACTCGTGGATGGATGAAGGGTTCACCTCTTTCATCTCTGCTCTCTGTATGAACGAAATCATGGAGCAAAGTAAAGAAAACCCTTTTCAGGGGTCTTATAAAGGATATTTTGCTCTGGTAAAGTCAGGTTTGGAACAACCTCAAACCACACACGCAGACCGATATGGGGTAAATTTTGCTTATGGTGTCGCAGCGTACAGTAAGGGTGCTATCTTTTTGTCTCAACTTGGCTATGTTATCGGCCAAGACAGGCTTATGGAGACCATTCGAAAATACTTTGAGGATTTTAAGTTTAAACATCCTGTTCCCAACGATATTAAAAGAACTGCCGAAAAGGTGTCTGGACTGGAGTTGGATTGGTATCTAACCGATTGGACCCAAACCACCAACACAATCGACTATGGTGTCAAAGAGGTGGTTGCAGAGGGCAATAAAACAAAAATCATTTTCGAGCGTATCGGCTTGATGCCCATGCCTTTGGATGTTTTGGTCGTCGATTCTGAAGGAAATCAAGAAACATATTACGTTCCTTTGCGAATGATGCGCGGTGAAAAAGAAAACCCATATCCACAACTTAAAAGAACCGTAGTTGAAGACTGGCCATGGGTCTATCCGACCTACGAGCTTGTTTTGGACATGCCGCTTTCAAATTTGGCTGGGTTAAATATTGACCCCTCACAATTAATGGCCGACGTGAATCGAGAAAACAATATTTGGCAGGCCGAAGAATAGTTTTGGAAAACGTATTGAAAAATCCGCTTAGGCTGTCCTTGAGCGGATTTTTTATTTTTAAGCGATGGAACTTACCTTTCCCAGAAAAGAGCGATTAAAAAGCAAAAAGCTTATTGAGCGGCTATTTGTCGAGGGAACGTCAATCAACGCCTACCCACTAAAGCTCATTTATCTCAAAGCACCACTATCAGAAGATGTTTTCTTTCAGGTAGCGGCAGTGGCTCCAAAGAAAAACTTTAAGGCCGCTGTACAGCGAAATCGAATAAAACGATTAATTCGCGAAGCCTATCGCCTAAACAAGCACTTTATTTTTAACAATACCGAAGCACAATATGCGTTGGTGATTTTATACCTTGGAAAGGAAATGCCCTCTTTTGCTCAAATTGAAGAGAAAACCAAGGCCGTATTAACAAAATTTCTAAAACAGATTCCGAATGAAAAAAATGGTCAATAAAAAACTCATTATTCCTGTTTTCGCCTTAGTCATCCTTTTCGTGGGCAGTAGTTTTAAAAGCGATTTTTTTGAAATCGCAAAACAAATAGAAATTTTTACCACCCTGTTCAAGGAGTTGAACATGAATTATGTGGATGAAACCAATCCTGGTGAGTTGATGGATTCTGCCATAAAGAACATGTTGAATGAGCTAGACCCCTACACTAAGTTCTTGAACGAGCAAGATGTCGAAGAATATAAAATACGGAATGCTGGTGAATACTCGGGTATTGGGGCTTTGGTACGTTCTTATGACGATAAATTACTGATAATAGAGCCTTATCAAGATTATCCCGCGGACAAGGCTGGTCTAAAGGCTGGGGATGAAATCATTCAGATTGGTGACATTAAAGTTGCTGATTTTGATGACAACGCCAGTGAGCTTTTGAAAGGTTCAAATGGAACAAGTGTTGAGGTACTTTACAAAAGACAGGGCAAAACCCAAACGGCCACCATTAGAAGAGAGGGTGTAGAAGTAGATGCGGTTCCTTACTACGGTATGGTCGACGACAAAACGGGTTATATCGTATTGTCGCGGTTCAATAGAAAAGCCTCGGGGCAAACCAAAGCAGCAATTGCCGATTTAAAAGGCAGCGGCGCCGAACGTTTAATTCTTGATTTACGTGGCAATCCTGGAGGATTGCTTTCCGAGGCCATTAATGTGACTAATCTGTTTGTGCCCAAAGGTGAGTTGATTGTAACCACAAAATCAAAAGTGAAAAAGTTCAACCAAGAATATAAAACCAAGAATCAGCCTGTTGATACCGAGATTCCGTTAGTGGTCTTAATCAATGGCAGTAGTGCTTCGGCAAGCGAAATCGTTTCCGGCGGGCTGCAAGATTTAGATCGTGCCGTAGTCATGGGTGCTCGAAGCTTTGGAAAAGGTTTGGTACAGCGCCCTTTAAAGCTTACCTATGGAACACAGTTAAAGGTGACAATTTCCCGGTATTACACGCCTTCTGGGCGATGTATTCAGGCGTTGGATTACTGGAATCGTGATGATGAAGGAAATGCCGTAAGGAACACCAAGTTCAATCAATTCAAAACACGTAACGGGAGAACCGTAGAAGATGGTGGCGGTGTAATGCCCGATGTTGAAATTGCTTCTTTAAAAACAAACGACCTCATTGATGCCCTAGACGACAATCGTGTCATTTTTGATTTTGCCACTGATTTTTTCTACAACAACACTTTCGATTCCGTAGACGACTTTATGTTTTCGAATGGTGATTACGCCAATTTCGTCGATTTCTCGAAAAAATCAGATTTTACCTTTAAAACCGAGGCCGAAAAATTATTGGAAACGCAATTGAACGAAAATGGCGCACTTCTTGGAGCAGAGGTCCAAAACAGTTATAAAGACTTGTTGTTGGCTATTAACAAAGGAAAAATATCTGCTCTTGACACCTACAAGGCTGAAATCACCAAAAAACTAACCGATGAACTGGTCAAGCGCTATTTCTACAGAAGGGGTTTATACGACTATAATTTAAAGAATGATGAGGCCATTCTAACCGCTTCTTCTCTGCTAAGTGACCCTTCAAAATACAATGGTATTTTAAATTGATTCTATTATTTCTGCCTACATTTAGAAATGCAAAAACTTAAGGTCTGTGAACTTTTTGCAGGAGTAGGTGGTTTTCGTCTCGGTCTAGAATCTACAGGGTGGTTCGAGGTGATTTGGAGCAATCAATGGGAGCCCTCAACAAAAACCCAGCATGCCTCAATGGTCTATGAGGCGCGTTTCGGACCCCAAAATCATTCCAATCAAAATATCGAGGAAGTTCCGACAGCTGAAATTCCTGATCACGATGTGCTTGTTGGTGGTTTTCCGTGTCAAGATTATTCCGTGGCAACCACCCTAAACAATTCTAAAGGCTTGGTAGGAAAAAAGGGTGTGTTATGGTGGTCCATTTATCGTATCCTTCAAGAAAAAAAGAGTCCGCCGAAATACTTGATTCTTGAAAATGTCGATCGCCTCCTAAAATCTCCCGCCAAACAAAGGGGGCGTGATTTTGCTATTATGCTTAAAGGCCTGTCAGGCTTAGGCTATGCCACAGAATGGCGGATAATCAATGCGTCTGAGTATGGTTTTGTTCAGCGCCGAAGGCGCGTTTTTTTAGTAGCCTACCACATGTCAACCAATATTTACAACGAAATAAATGCTACTGGCGCTACCGAATGGATTCAAGGTTCCGGTGTTTTGGCAAAGGCATTTCCTGTCGCGGTAGATAACCATAAAACTGTCCGTTTTGTGGTAGAGGGTGATTTTATCTCGCTATCTGAACGTTTTAACCTCAAGAAAAGCCTATCCCCTTTCGAAAACTCAGGTCTTTGTATAAACGGTGTAGTTACCACCCGAAAAGTCACTGCAGCCTCTACTGGCCCAATTGCCACCCTTTCCTCAATATTACAGAATGGTGAAGTAACCCCTGATTTTTTTATTCCAGAGGAGGATATCCCTAAATGGAAGTACTTAAAGGGAGCTAAAAAAGAGGTGCGCACCACTAAAGAAGGATATCAATATCATTATTCAGAGGGATCAATGGTTTTTCCAGATGCCCTTGACAAACCTTCTCGAACCATTATTACTGGTGAAGGGGGAAAATCACCTTCACGGTTTAAGCATGTTATACAAACCTCCAAAGGTTTACGTCGGTTAACTCCTGTTGAATTGGAACGTTTAAACGGATTTCCAGACAATCACACCTTGTTGGATGGTGTTTCAGACACCAAACGAGCCTTTTTTATGGGCAATGCCCTGGTTGTTGGAGTCGTTGAGAAAATTGGGGCGTCGCTTATTGAAAAAATTACCCAAAACAATTGAAAAAAAGCGCTTTTCTTGATGATATTGAAAAAGAGAAAAGACTCCATTCTTTTTTAGATTCACTCTACAACCGATACTTAAAGCATTACTCCTTCAAGCGTATCGACACCATCTCTGAACAATATCGCGGAGTAGATGCCATATTTACCCATCACAAAACCAATGATGTTTATTACATCGACGAAAAAGCCCAATTGGATTATGTTAATGATGACCTACCCACTTTTGCCTTTGAAATCTCTTTTCAAAAAGATGGTAAAAGAAAAAACGGGTGGCTATTTGATTCCAAAAAGAAAACCCAATTTTATTCTTTGATTACAGCAATTTATTCCGATGCTCCCAAAACCTTTACTTCCGCTAAGATTACATTAGTGAACAGACAATTACTTTTGGACCATCTTTCTCAAAGAGGCATTTGCAACGACACAATAAAGATTCCCAAAACTCATGGAAAACAATCTATACCACAACTTAATTCCAAAGACGAGGGATATCTTTTCTTCTCAAAAAAGAACAAAGCTGAAGAACCTTTGAATCTGGTTTTGTATCTGGATTTTCTTATTGAAAAAGGCGTCGCGAAAAGATTGATTTAATTTTCAAGTATCATAGCAATATGCGGAATACCATCTTCTAAATACTCTTCCCCTTGCTGTTGAAACCCTAAATCATTATAAAACTTAGTAAGATAGGCCTGTGCTGAGAGTTTGACTTTTTTCTCCTTAAGATTCGTAGATATATAATCAATACCTACCAACATAATTTTATTGGCATACCCTTTTTTCCTGAAGGATTTTGATACCACAACACGGCCTATCGATGCCGCTTTAAAATAATCACCTGACTTGAATATTCTTAGATAGGCAACCAAGGTTCCGTTTATTGTTCCTAGTAAATGAAATGCTTTTTCGTCTTCGCCATCTGCATCTTGATAGATACACTGTTGCTCGACGACAAAAACTTCATTTCTCAATCGTAGTATCTCGTATACTTCTGTATTGGATAACTGTGAAAAGTCTTTTATTTCAATTTCCATTACTAAGTTATACAACTAGATACATGGAATTTTTTCAATTCTTCTTTCATGACGACCCCCTTGAAATTCGGTATTCAAAAAAACCTCAACCATTTCCAAAGCTTGTGGAAGTGCAATAAAACGAGCAGGAAGGCTTAGAATATTCGCATCATTGTGTTCACGGGCCAAGGCGGTTAATTCTTTATTCCAACACAGCGCGCCTCGAATACCCTGATGCTTGTTTATGGTCATTGACGCTCCATTGCCACTACCACAGATTACAATACCTAAATCAACATTGCCCTCTTCAACATCACCGGCCACTGGATGCACAAAATCTGGATAGTCTACACTATCTGTGCCGTCTGTGCCGTAGTTGACAACTTCAATGTTTTTTGACTTTAAAAGGCCAACAATGGCCAATTTATAATCTGTTCCGGCGTGATCATTTCCGATAGCGATTTTCATGGTAATTATTTTAGGTTTGGTTCAATACAAAAGTACGATACTATGAAAAAAGTAAGGTTAATAAGTAATCATTCTATTTCGTCATGTATTTAAAATCAATCATTTGGACATTACAGCGATTGTTAATACTCAGTAGAAAAATATCAACGAAAAAATTTTGATTGTTTCCATTAAATTAACATTACAGCATTATTATTTAAAATAATGAAATATTCAATAAAAGTTTATTGAACAATAGAGCACATTTTTTATGGGTTAGCTAACATTAATTTAAAATTAAGATCTCAAAAAAATCGTGTTCATTTCACTTATCAATCCCTGTTAAAAAATTCACTAATTACCTCTTTATTAATTCTTTTTACTAATGATAAATTGTGAACAAAACAGTTTAGTTGTTCAAAGCAAGCTTTAAGTAAGAAAGTTATGCCGGTTATTCACAAGCTATCATAACCTTCATTTTAATTTAAAAATTAAATAAAAAAGAAAGGGAAATATTAGTTTGTTAATAAAACAAAAAGTAACCTTTGAAGTGAGCTAGGTCATTAATTAGTATTTTTCAAAAAACATATTTCCCGAATGTCCAAGAAGAAAAAGAG
>CAYNUM010000012.1:0-13373 GCA_964400025.1 uncultured Croceivirga sp. | reverse complement strand
TTTGTAAAACTAGCGTTGCATATTCCAAGGGTTGACCAGAATACTGGTCAATTACTGTACCGGTAATCTTTACCAGGGAAGCATTCGAATTGCCTGGGCGTTGCGCGATAGAAAAAAATGCGAAATGAAATGCCAGAATTGAGAAGAACAGCCTCATTATTTTTAATTTAATAAGACAAAGATCTCCGCAGAGGCTGTTAGAAAAAACATAAAAACTGCCAACGACATAAAACGCACTGCCATCAACGGTATTTACAGGCCAACGATTCTAATCGTAAATTTAGGCGAACTGGGTTTAATCAAGAGAACGTTTCTAGGACTTGTTCTTGTCCTTTTTTTTCTTTTTTTTCTGTTTGCGCATGGCCTTGGCCTTGTTCTCCCGCATTTCTAGGTAAATCTTAAATTTTTCAGGAGGAAGACTCGCTTCCAATTCGGCATCTTGTTCTTTAAGGGCCTTTTCAAATTCTTCCTTCATCTTTTCAGGTTCAAGATTCAAAATTTGAAGTTCCATACGTTTTTGAACACTCTTGACAAGTACCGATCGCACAACAGCCTCTTCGAAGGGATCAAGATCCATGGTCTCAATCAATTTTGGCATTTCTTGGTCAACATATTCCTCTGCAGTGAGTTTTTCAGGTTCCTGTTGTGCTGCTGTAGGTCCACGGGGTATAGCACTTCGCTGTCTGCCGAATCGGTTTTGGTTCATGAACTGTGAGTTCACCTCAGCACAGAATAGAACTGCGATGACCGTGAATAAAAACAACATTTTCGTTTTCATATTTGAACTGTATTTTAGAATTAACCGAAGATTAACATGTTGACGGCTAATTATTTATTCATTGGCATATATGCTTCACAAAGTTAACAATGTATTACTGGTATTAGGCTTCTTTTTGACCCATCATCATCAAATAGGCCTTCAAAAATGAATTCAAGTCACCATCCATAACCGCATCTACATTGCCGGTCTCCTCACTTGTTCTAACATCTTTGACCAACTTATAAGGATGCATGACGTAGTTACGAATTTGAGAGCCCCACTCAATTTTCATTTTTGAGGCTTCAATTTCGTCTCGCGCTTCCTGTTTTTTTCTTAACTCTATTTCATAAAGTTGTGATTTCAACATTTTCATTGCAGTGGCACGATTGTCATGTTGTGAACGTGAGTCCGAACAAGAAATCTGGATTCCTGTTGGTTTGTGCACCAACTGCACTTTGGTCTCAACCTTGTTGACATTTTGCCCACCAGCACCACTTGAACGTGCCGTTGTTATTTCAATGTCTGCCGGATTCACTTCAATTTCAATGGAGTCATCTACCAAAGGATACACATAAACCGATGCGAAACTAGTGTGCCGTTTGGCATTGCTATCAAATGGTGAGATACGTACCAAACGATGAACTCCGTTCTCACCTTTTAACCATCCGAATGCAAACTCGCCTTCAATTTCGAGGGTAACGGTTTTAATACCCGCAACATCACCATCTTGGTAGTTAAGCTCTTTGACTTTATAGCCATTTTTCTCGGCCCACATGATATACATGCGCATGAGCATGGCGGCCCAATCACAGCTTTCAGTACCTCCAGCTCCTGCTGTTATTTGAAGTACAGCAGTCAATTCATCACCTTCCTCAGAAAGCATGTTCTTGAATTCAAGATGTTCGATGATTTCTTTGGAGCCATTAAACTTCTCAAGGACTTCTTCATCTGCAACCTCGCCTAGCTCATGGAATTCCATAAGTACCTCTAAATCACCGACCATGGTTTTGGCCTGCTCAAATTCTTTGACCCATTTCTTTTTGGATTTGAGGACTTGCATTTGTTTTTGGGCTTCTTGTGGATTGTCCCAAAAACCCGGTTCTAGGGTTTTTTCCTCCTCATTTTCTATTTCGATACGTTTGGCATCAATGTCAAAGATACCTCCTTAACGCGCCCAGGCGTTCAATAAGATCTTTTTGTTGATCTGTAGTAATCATACTTCCGATAAAATTTTGGCAAAAATAACCTTTTCTATTGTTGCTGTTGTGCTGATTGAACGGTCACGGAATATTTCGTCTCATTTCTTCCTGGTCCGTATACAATACCTTTTAGGGGTGCGCAGTCGTTATAATCCTTACCATGACAGACTTTGATATGATTTTCAGCCACCAGTAGATCATTTGTTGGGTCAAATCCGACCCATCCTGTCTCCGGAACATACGCTTCGGCCCAAGCATGCATTTGTAAGTCTCCAAAATAGTTGTTTCCTTGGTGGATATACCCCGAAACATACCTTGCTGGAATACCATTTTCTTTAGCAATTGCACAGAAGAGATGGGTAAAGTCTTGACATACACCATGGCGTTTTCCGATAATTTCTTCAAGTGGCGTATCAACATCCGTAACTCCGACTTTGAAAAAAAGGTGTACATAAACCCAGTGATTTAAACGCTGTAGATTCTCGAATATAGACTGTGTTAAATCAAAAGTGTACAGGGATTCATATTTTCTTGGTAATGTGCTTAGAGCAGTTTTTCGCAGGTAGTTTTCGTGTTTCACTTTAAAACTCAAGGAACCTATCATTCCGTAAACTTCATCTAGATTTAGGTCTGGAATAAAATCGAAAGGATTCACTTTTGATTTTAGCAGACTGCAACTAAGCTCAAAACTAATTTCGCTGAACGGCTTTGTTGGCCTTATCTGTAGGGTTTTGAATCCTAGGCCGTTTATGGAAGTGTGGTGTGGAATATTATGGCTATTCCGAAAAGACCATTTCACCAATGTTTGCGAATCATTTTCAAAGGGTAATATCAAAAACTGCCAGAATGCATCGTTCATCAGGTTTTCATAGGTGTTCTCCGCACTGTAAACGATGTTGTAATCGAGGTCCATTTAAGGAATAAATCGGTTGTTTCGGTCAGTAAACCTAATCAATAATTGAAAAATTCCTCCTCCATTTTTTGACTTATCGCTACTAGGTCTTGAAGTATCTGTTCGATAAAACCCTGAACATTGCACTCAATGGATTCAACCCTGGTGAATTCAATTTCGGCGCGTAATTTTCCGACCAAAAACGAGGTGCTGTCTTTAACTGGATGTTTTGCCTTGTCCAATACGGCCATGTGCGTACATATTTGATTCAGACTATTCATAACCGATCTTGGGCAATCACCATTTAGAATTAAAAATTCCAAAGAGGTAAGACTTGTCGGAGCCTTACGGTAAAACCTTCGCATCATGTCATAAGATTCTGCACACTTCAATAGAGTGGTCCATTCAAAACTATTTGCTACCAAATTGCCATAGCTTCCTGTGGCCAAAAGAGCATCATTATATTTAGCATTGATAATTCGCATGATTTGTGTGGCCCGTTCAATGTTAATACCCAACATGATTATGGCATAAACAGAATCATGTAGCAGGGTGCCCCGAATTTTTCCTCTTAGTACGGCAGATTGTTCAGTTACATGTACTGTGAAATCATAAAGCCCCCTTTTTACAAAAAACTTGGAATCATAGTTCAGTACGTAATGATAAAAACGATTGATGGCTTCGTAAAGGCCAGTAGAAATCAAATCACGTGCGCTGTTAGCATTTTCTCGAGCAGCCTTTACATTGCTTATTATGGAGTGCCATTTCTCTTGATTAAGGCCTAAATCATACAATATGGTCTCTTCATCCAAGATTAGTTCATTGTCATGAACGGGCTCACCGACCATAAACAACATCGACCGCAACATAAATTGTCTGGATTGTGATAATTCATGGGGAGCGTCAAGCGATGAAAAATAGTTGACATTGAGATACCGCGCCAAATGCTCTGAGCGCTCAATGTAGCGACCCATCCAAAAAAGGTTATTTGCAACTCTAGCTAGCATAGTTATCCTTCGTTTTTTAAGACCCAGGTATCTTTTGATCCACCTCCCTGAGAAGAGTTTACGATGAGGTTCCCTTTTTGGAGAGCAACACGGGTTAATCCACCTTTGAGGACAAACTCCTTATCTTTTCCTAAAAGTGTAAAAGTTCTGAGGTCAATGTGGCGTTGTTCAAAAGATTCCTTTTCCTCAATATACGTTGGGTGCACAGATAGGGATAAAATTGGCTGAGCAATATATTTTCTTGGGTGCTCTTTAATTTGAGCTTTTACGGTTTCGATTTCGGCTTTAGTGAGGCGGTTTCCTATGGATATACCGTATCCGCCAGCCTCATCTACGGGTTTGATTACAAGTTTATCCACATTTTCCAAAACATATTTTAGCTCATCAGGCCGACTGCAGTGGTAGGTATGGACATTACTTAAAATAGGGTCTTCGCCCAAATAATATTTGATGATATCTGGCATATAGGTATAGATGGCCTTGTCGTCTGCTACGCCAGTACCAGGAGCATTGGCCAAGCAGACGTTGCCTTTTTTGTATGCCGCAAATAATCCAGGAACGCCTAAAGCAGAATCTGGTCTGAATTCAATGGGATCAATGAAGGCATCGTCTATTCTACGGTAAATAACATCTACTTTTTGGGGGCCGTTGATGGTTTTCATATAAACAAAATCGTTCTCAACAAATAAATCGCGACCTTCCACCAATTCAACTCCCATGGCCTTCGCGAGATACGAATGTTCATAATAGGCAGAATTGAACATGCCCGGTGTGATAACAACACAGTTGGGCGAATCGACACCGCGGGGTTTTACGGTTTCCAAGATTTCCAATAGATTCTCCGCATAATTGGTAACCGTTTGGGCTTGATAATGGTTGAAAACACCAAACAAAGCTCGTTTTAAAGCGGTTCGATTGCATATCACGTAACTGACACCCGAGGGGCAGCGGATGTTGTCTTCCAAAACGTAATAATTGCCATCTGCATGTTTTATTACGTCAGTACCTGAAATATGATTATAAATTCCACCAGGTGGATCCAGGTCCATCATTTGATGTAGATAATTCTCTGAACTGCTCAATAAATCCAGTGGCACCACCTTATCCTTGATAATTTTTTTATCGTGATAAATATCCCACAAGAACAGATTTAAGGCCTTGCTCCGCTGAATGGCACCTTTTTCTATAATATCCCATTCCTTAGGATGGATGATTCTTGGAAAAAGGTCGAAAGGAAAAATCTTTTCCTGCGCTTTTTCATCATTGTAGACTTGAAAGGTGATGCCTTGATTGAAAAAGGAGGTCTTCGCCTTATTGTTCAAATTAACATAATCATTGATGGAGTGTCCACCATATAAATCGAATAAAGTCTTATAAATCGACTTTACTTTTCCGTCTTCTTCAAATACTTCATCAAAAAGCTCCCTTTTACGCTCATAGGAAGAAAAAATTATGTGGTCGTGTTTTTCAAGCATAGCAATTGAAATATAGGCCTTTTAAATAAGAAAGTAAAGGGACATTTTTCAAAATAGATGCAGTCTTGTTAGTGCTTCGGTAAATTTCCGATGGTTTTTTGTCAATCTTTAAATTTCAATGAAATATGGATGATTTTGTGTTGAAGAATTGATTTTAATTAAATTTAGCCAAAATCTTTTCCCGTGAAAAAAACGCTACTCATCCTTTCCGCACTATTTGGTTTTGGTTCCCTTTTCGGACAGACCTTTGAGATGACCAAAGACTTTCAAAAATTCAATGGTTACTTTAACTTCTATTATGATGATAGTTCAGATAAAATCTATTTACAAGTCGATGATTTGGAAAAGGATTTTTTATATGTCTATTCCTTAAGCAGTGGAGTAGGTAGCAATGATATTGGATTGGATAGAGGACAGCTTGGCAATGAGCAGGTAGTACACTTCAAAAAGGCTGGGCAAAAAATATTATTGGTACAGCCCAATCTTACCTTTAGGGCTTTGACGAACAATGAACTGGAAAGGAAATCAGTAGAGCAGGCATTTGCCAAATCGGTGCTGCACGGTTTTAAAATTGAAGCGGAGTCGAAAGGAAGCTACCTTATTGACTTCACAAAGTTTTTGATGCGTGATGCCCATGGCGTTACTAGTAGATTGAAGAGAACAAAACAGGGTTCCTATAAACTGGATGCCTCCAAAAGTGCCCTGAATTTTGAACGCACAAAAGCATTTCCAAAAAACATTGAATTTGATATGTTCTTGACCTTTTCAGGTAATCCTGAAGGGGCCAATATTAGGTCGGTAACCCCTGACCCTAAATTGGTAACGGTTGCACAACACCATTCATTGATTGAACTTCCTGACGACAACTTTGAAAAGCGCGAATTTGACCCAAGGTGCGGAACGTATCCTTTTACCTACTACGACTATGCCACACCGGTTCAAGAACCTATTTTAAAGCGTTTTGTTCCAAGGCATCGTCTAAAAAAGAAGAATCCTAATGCCCAAGTCAGCGAAGCAGTGGAGCCCATAATTTATTATTTGGATAATGGTACGCCAGAGCCAGTCAGAAGCGCCCTACTGGAGGGTGGAAAATGGTGGAACCAAGCTTTTGAGGCCATAGGTTATAAAGATGCCTACCAAGTTAAGATTCTACCGGATGATGCCGATCCGATGGACGTTCGATATAACGTTATTCAATGGGTTCACCGCTCTACCCGTGGCTGGAGCTATGGAGCCAGCGTCAGAGATCCTAGAACAGGTGAAATCATTAAGGGACATGTTAGTCTTGGTAGTCTTCGCATTCGGCAAGATTTTTTGATTGCCCAAGCCTTGATGAACAAACCTTTTGCCGAGCGAGATGATAATTACCAACCCATGCTCGATATGGCCTTGGCACGTATTCGACAACTTTCTGCCCATGAAATAGGCCATACCCTGGGTTTTGCACACAATTTTTCAGCGAGTACCAATAATCGGGCGTCTGTAATGGATTATCCACATCCTTACTTTAAACTAAATGGGGATGCCGTTGATTTTTCAGATGCATACGACACTGGAATAGGGGAGTGGGACAAGGTAACCGTCGCCTATGCCTACTCTGATTTTCCCCAGGGCACCAATGAAAAAGAAGCCCTCAATGCAATTTTAGAAAATGCGCAGAAAGAAGGACTACGTTATCTGTCAGATCAAGACGCACGACCAATGGGCAGTGCAATTGCCTTTGCCCATCTTTGGGACAGCGGTTCAAGTGCCACTCAAGAATTGGACCGTGTTTTAGGAATCAGAAAGCAGGCCATTTCAAATTTTTCAGAGGATAATATAAAGCAGGGTGAACCCTATTCAGTACTTGAAGACGTCTTTGTACCCCTATATTTTATGCATCGTTATCAGATTGAAGCGGCCTCTAAAGTGATAGGAGGTCTTGATTACAACTACAGACTGAAGGGTGATGGTCAAAAAAGTGTGGTAACGGTTGACAAGGTTTCCCAAGAGAATGCCCTAAAGACGATGCTTAAGACTTTGGAGCCTGAAGTATTGGCCATTCCTAAGGAGAAACTTGAGCTTTTTCCTCCACGGAGTATTGGATATCCAAGGACCAGAGAATCATTTAAAGGAAAGACTGGGGTTGCCTTTGATCCATATGGAGCGGCAGAAACCGCCGCAACAGCAACCTTAGGACTTCTATTGCACCATCAGCGTGCCAATCGATTGGTGCAACAAAAATCATTGAACGAAGACCAGATGGGCTTTGATGATATGGTAACCACCGTTTTGGATAATACCATAAAATCAAAGCGCGAAAAAGGATACGCTGGCGAGATACAAAAATTAGTAAACTGGCAAGTGCTACAGCATCTGATGAGTGTGGCCAGTCATAAAGAAAGCTATCCGCAGGTAACAGAGACCGTACTTTTTGAAATGATGCGTTTAAAGACCTATCTCGGCGATGGTCCACGAGCCACTAATCCAACGGATATTCTTCTAAAAAAAGAAGTCGAGAAGTTCATAGGAAACCCTAAAGGATATGAGGTAAAGCTAAAAGCACCAAAAATTCCTGATGGTTCGCCAATTGGAATGGATTGTCTAGAGACGAACTGGGGCAATTCCTTTGAATAATCCATTTATGGAAATCAACCTTATTAGTGACACGGTCACCAAACCAACCCCTGGGATGCTTGAGGCCATGATGACGGCCGAAGTGGGTGACGACGTCTTCAAAAATGACCCCTCAATCAATGCCTTGGAGCAAAAGGTTGCTGAGCTTTTTGGTATGGAGGCCGCACTTTTCTTTCCGAGTGGAAGCATGACCAATCAAACGGCTATCAAACTGCATACCAATCCTGGAGAACAGTTGATATGTGACAAATATGCCCATGTTTACAATTACGAAGGGGGCGGGGCAAGTTTTAATAGCGGTGTTTCTTGTAAGTTGGTGGATGGCCATCGTGGAATGATGACCGCAGACCAGGTTACGGCAGCAATCAATCCACCCGATTTTTACCATAGTCCCCTAACAAGCTTGGTCTGTATTGAAAACACAACCAATAAAGGGGGGGGGGCTTGTTGGGATTTTGAAGAATTGAAAAAAATAAAAGCGGTTTGCGAGGAGCACAACTTAGCCTATCACCTTGATGGAGCGCGTTTATGGAATGCACTGGTGGCAAAAAATGAATCGCCCAAGCAATATGGTGCCTTGTTCGATAGTATAAGTGTTTGCCTTAGTAAAGGTTTAGGCTGCCCCGTAGGTTCTGTCTTGGTGGGCAGTGCCCAATTGATTCACGATGCGATTCGCATTCGTAAGATTTTAGGTGGCGGTATGCGTCAGGCTGGATTTTTGGCAGCCTGCGGAAGTTATGCTTTGGACAATCACATACAAAGGCTGGCTGATGACCACAAAAGGGCCGCCGCAATTGGATCGGCTTTATCGAAATTGGAATTTATTAAGAAGGTTGAACCCATAGAGACCAATATTATAATTTTTGAGTTGAACCAAGCTAAGATTTCAGAAGGGGCCTTTATGAAGAAATTGGCCGATAACCATATTTCAATTATTGGAATGGGCCAGGGAAAACTCCGTATCGTAACACACTTGGATTATTCTGCTGAAATGCATGATCATTTCCTAAAACTATTGAACCAATTGGATTAGTCCATTGTAGTTAAGTTCCGTCTCAGATTTTTGATTCCATTTTCCATACCCGCTTCAGAAGTATAGGTACTACTAACCCCAACATTTGTACCTTGAGCTGTTTTCAGGGCAATTACAAAGTCTCCTTGATGATTGGTCTTTCTCTCAAATATGGGATTGCTAACGGTTTGGTTTAGAATGGTTTTTGCTTGCTCTTCAGTATCGAAGGGCACGCTTTCCAGAAGTGGGTGACCAGACTGTGAGATAATTTGAAGTTGGAAATAGCCAGTAGGGTTCTGTTTTATTTTGACCATCCCTCAATTTACAAATTTTATGGATAAAGTCTATTTGAATAGACCATCCATTCCCGGAATGTTGGGCATTCCTTCCTTAGCAACCGCACCGAGTTCGGTTTCTTGAACTTTAGAAGCTTTGGCAATGGCCTTATTTAAGGTAAGTATGAGATAATCTTCCAATTCGTCCTTGTCCACGAGTAAGGTCTGATTGATATCTATTGATTTTATTTCTCGATTCGCGGTGAGAACAATCCTAATTTTCCCTTCATTCGAACTTTCCTCCACCATTACTGTATCCAGGCGTTTTTTAGTCTCTTCAACCTTTTTTTGGGTTTCCTTGAGCTTACCCATCATTCCCATTAAATCTCCAAACATAACAGTGCTTTTGTGTTGGTCAAAAGTAATAATTTGGTTATTAAAATTTTTGGTACTAAGGTTAGGCTATAAGTGTTCTGGCGTATTTTTGCCACTTTTCTGAATAAAGCTTAGAACGACATATGGATTTAGAAAAGCCGATTGCTAGTAAAAAGCCCAAAAAGCTTGAAAAACATGGTGACATCCGTATTGATGATTTTTACTGGTTGAACGACAGGGAGAATCCAGAAGTTATAGCCTATTTAGAGGCCGAGAATGAGTATTATCAGAAGTCAACTGCGCACACCAAAGAATTTCAGAGCGATTTGTTTCATGAAATGAAATCCAGAATCAAGGAAGATGATGTTTCCGTGCCTTACAAATTGAATGGGTACTACTATCTGACGCGATTTGAAACAGGAAAGGAATATCCTATTTATGCCAGAAAAAAAGAAAGTCTTGAAGCGGAAGAGGAAATTCTGTTCAACTGCAACAAACTGGCCAAGGGATATGATTACTATAACCTGCGGGGCATTTCCATCAGTCCTGACAATAAATTGGCCGCCTTTGCCGTAGATACGGTCTCTAGACGACAATACACCATTCAAATCAAAAATTTGGAAACGGGTGAAGTATATTCTGATAAGATTGAGAATACCACTGGGGGTTCGGTCTGGGCTGCAGACAGTAAAACCTTGTTCTATACAAAAAAAGACCCTGTCACCTTGCGATCGGACAAAATCTACAGGCACCAGTTGCATACAAAATCTGAAGAGGATGAATTGGTCTATCATGAAGAGGATGAAACCTTTTCGACCTTTGTCTACAAAACCAAATCAAAACAGTTTATTGTCATTGGTGCGACGAGTACGATGACTTCTGAATATCGCATTTTACCTGCCGATACCCCAAATTCTGATTTTCGGCTATTTTCTAAACGCGAACGGGGCCTAGAATATGAAATCAGCCATTATCAAGATAAATTCTTTATCCTCACCAATAAAGACGGCGCCACCAATTTCAAAATAATGAAGACTGCCGTTGAATCGACTTCATCAGAGAATTGGCAGGAGTTCATACCGCATAATCCTAATATTCTACTTGAAGATATCGAGATATTCAAGGAGTATTATGTGATTTCGGAACGTGATAGGGGCTTGAACACTATAAGAATTATCTCTTGGGAAGATGGCACGTCATACTATCTTCCTTTCGATAGCGAAACCTATGTTTCTGGGCTAACGACCAATAGGGATTTCGATACGAATAAATTAAGGTATTTCTATAACGCCATGACTGCCCCATACGCCATAGTGGAGTTTGACATGAAAACCAAAAAGCAGGTTATTCTTAAGGAACAACAGGTATTGGGGGAGCATTTTGATAAAAGGAACTATCGTTCAAAAAGGGTTTGGGCCAAGGCCGCCGACGGCCAGAAAGTACCCATTTCAATGGTTTATCACAAAGAAACACCTTTGGATGGTACAAGTCCTTTGTTGCAATATGCATACGGGTCTTATGGCAACACCATTGACCCTTACTTTTCTTCGGTGCGTTTAAGTTTATTGGATAGAGGTTTTATTTACGCCATAGCGCACGTGCGTGGTGGTGAATATTTAGGTAGACCTTGGTACGAAGACGGAAGGTTGCTCAATAAAAAGAACACGTTTACTGATTTCATAGATTGCTCCAAATTTTTGATTCAAGAGAAGTACACTTCGGCATCACATCTATATGCCATGGGTGGTTCTGCAGGCGGCTTACTAATGGGTGCAATCATGAATATGGCCCCAGAACTCTACAAGGGTGTTTTGGCCCTGGTACCCTTTGTCGATGTAGTCACAACCATGCTAGATGATTCGATACCATTGACCACCGGTGAGTATGACGAATGGGGCAACCCGAATGAAAAGGAATACTATCAATACATTAAAAGCTATTCCCCCTATGATCAGGTTGTGCCAAAAGCCTACCCCCATGTCTATGTATCCACCGGTTTGCACGATTCGCAGGTGCAGTATTGGGAACCGGCTAAATGGGTGGCTAAACTTCGTGACTTAAAAACAGACGATAACCAATTGTTTTTAGACACCAATATGGATGCAGGTCATGGAGGTGCCTCGGGCAGGTTCGAAGCGCTGAAAGAAGTGGCCAAAGAATATACATTTATACTTGATTTGGAAGGAAAAATCAGATGAAATTAAAAAACACTAATTTTGCCCCCGGAAATAGTTTTTCCAAGAACCGACTTGACTATGAATAACGAAATAAAGGCCTACAACAATATTTTGGAATTGGTCGGAAATACTCCGCTTATCCGATTGAACAAAATTACGAATGACCTTTCCGGAAATTATTTCGCGAAACTGGAAGCATTCAATCCTGGACATTCGGCCAAAGACCGTATCGCGGTTCACATTATCGAACAAGCTGAGCAAAAAGGTATCTTAAAAGAAGGTAGTACGATTATTGAGACTACTTCAGGGAACACTGGCTTTAGTTTGGCCATGGCAAGTATGGTCAAAGGCTATAAATGTATTTTGGCGGTCAGTTCTAAATCCTCTCCAGACAAGATTGACATGTTAAAGTCTATGGGGGCAGAGGTTTATGTTTGCCCGGCCCATGTTAGCGCAGACGATCCACGTTCGTATTATGAAGTGGCCAAAAGGCTGCATACTGAAACGCCAGGTTCTATCTATATAAACCAGTATTTTAACGAACTGAATATTGAGGCACATTACAAAACCACGGGTCCTGAAATTTGGGAACAGACGGGTGGGCAAATCACCCATCTAGTGGCTTGTAGTGGAACGGGGGGTACCATTAGTGGAACTGCTCGCTTTTTGAAAGAACAAAATCCAGAAATAAAGGTTTTAGCGGTTGACGCCTATGGTTCTGTATTGAAGAAGTACCACGAAACCGGCGAGTTCGATCAAAACGAAGTGTATCCTTATCGCATTGAGGGCTTAGGAAAAAATTTGATTCCTACAGCTACCGACTTCAATAGTATTGACAGATACATAAAGGTCACAGATGCTGAAAGCGCCCATATGGCAAGAGAACTCGCTCACTCTGAGGGATTGTTCGTAGGCTACACCAGTGGTGCTGCCATGCAGGCCCTTCTGCAGTATCATACCGAAGGAGAGTTTGGCGCTGATAGCAATGTCGTTGTAATATTCCCAGACCATGGATCGCGATATATGAGCAAGGTTTACAGCGATGAGTGGATGTCAAACCAAGGCTTTTTTGAAGACGAAAAATTGCCAAAACCAAAAGAGATAAAATACGTCAAGTAGTTACAATACAGATATTTTTTAGAAAAGGCGGGGCAAGAATGTTCCGCCTTTTTGTTTTAACAGCTTTACGTTGTTAAATTGGCATATTTAGCTATTTTTGCAGTTCAATTAAACTAAGGCAGATGCGCGATATTTTTGACCGAATTATTGACAATAAAGGGCCTCTCGGCAAGTGGGCTTCCCAAGCTGAAGGTTATTTTGTTTTCCCAAAATTGGAAGGACCAATATCCAACCGAATGAAGTTTCGTGGAAAAGAAGTGATTACCTGGAGCATCAATGACTATTTAGGCTTAGCCAATCTACCTGAAATCAAAAAAGTTGATTCTGAAGCAGCTTTGGAGCATGGCGCTGCCTATCCGATGGGAGCTCGAATGATGAGTGGCCATACGGATTACCACGAACAATTGGAAAATGAACTGGCCGATTTTGTAAACAAAGAATCTGCCTATCTTTTGAACTTTGGATA
>CAYNUM010000011.1:0-13417 GCA_964400025.1 uncultured Croceivirga sp. | reverse complement strand
AGTTTTCATAGGCCCGTTCCAAGAGCGGTACATAGTTTGTCGCTTCACCGTATGCTTTTCGAATGATACGGCTTTGCCCGGCATGCGAGCCCAATTCATGGGTGATGTCAAATTGTTCGAGGCCCAATACTCGTTGTCCCTGTTTGGCCAAATGGTAGCAGGCCGCGGACCCCATACTACCCACACCGATTACAATTACGTCATAAGTTGCATTTGCCATGACCGTTTATTCGATAAAACTAAAAATAGCGATTTCATCCAAAATGGATGAATGATTCATGTATGGCTAAACGGTTGAGCTGACGTGAATACTACTCAAGACCGAAGAGGTCACTTCGAGTGAAATTCTGCAAGAATTTTGTATCGAGAAGTACATGTTGTGAGAAATTTTCTGGTTTTCGATGGGGTTGTTGAGCCTGTCGAAATACCAATTTCATTCACTTCAATCTCGAATTCGTTCTAACTGACAAAAGTTTCTTGTCTATTACTTAAGTTGGATTGATGATAATATTCCCCCGCTTTCTACCCGTTTCGACATATTCATGGGCCTGGACGATTTCATCCAACGAAAATTCGCGGTCAATAAAGGGCGTTACCTTGCCTGCAATGGTGAGGTCGACCACTTCCTGCAACTGCTCACTTTTTTCGGCCGTAATCGACTTTATGCTTACAAACGAACCGCTAGCGGCCAATACGTTTTTGGCTTTTGATTTTGTGGTCTTTCCCACTGCATCAAAGATGATGTCAAAGGTTTGTCCGCAGGTGGTGTAGTCTTCTTTTTTGTAATCGATTAGGGTATTGGCGCCCAAAGATTTTAGCATTTCAAAATTGCCCGCACTTGAAACTGTGGTCACCGTTGCACCATAGGCTTTTGCCAACTGTAGGGCATAGCTGCCCACACTACCTGATGCACCATGTACGAGGACGTTCATACCCTGTTTTATGCCCCCTTTCTTTAAGAGGTACAAGGCTGTCATACCGCCCACGGGCAATGCTGCGGCAGCTTTAAATGACAATGTCTTGGGTTTGTGCAGTAGTACCCCCTGTTTCCAAGTTTCGGGCAGACAAAGATATTGGGCATGTGAACCGGTCGGTCGCATGGTTGTGGTTCCTAAAACCGCATCACCGACCTTGAATCGAGTTACCTTATCGCCAACGGCTTCAATGGTCCCTGACAATTCATGACCCAAAATTTGCTTTTTCGGACGGAATAACCCAAAAATTAGTCGTGCCGGAAGCCAGAACAGGGGCGGAAAATCAGAGCCTCTCAATCGAATATCTCCTGAGGTTACCGTAGCTGCTTCAATTTTGACCAATACTTCATTTGGTTTGGGTTGTGGTTTCTCAACCTCTTGGACCTTTACGACCTTTGGTGGACCATAAGTGGTGTGTACGGCAGCTTTCATTTTCATACCTGCTAATTTTTAGTTCCATAGAGTTCAATAATGCCCTCTAAATCCCCGGCCTGTAAGGCTATAATCTCTTTGTTCAAAAATTGGGGGTTCATGATATTTTCAGATGCCACATGACCTAAACCAAGAACATGGCCTATTTCGTGAAGTGCGAAAGCCTGAAAGTCTTCGCAAGAATCGAATTGTAAGCCTTTCTGGATAATGACATTTCCGGCAAACGAGATACACGGACTTTCATTGTAATTCGGATATCCGATACCGCCCTGTCGAATATCAGCGACGAAAAACCGAATATCACTCTCACTGTTTTCAGGCTGTTCCTCAAAAGTAATATCTGCCACGGCACCCCAAGTGGCCATGGCCGAGCGTATCTCATCTTTGGCGCAGTTCTGTAAGGAACTGAATGATTCACTAGGCAGATTTATCTGGGCATGGGTATTGATTGTTCCATTTTCTTCTTGAATGCTAAAGGTCAAGACTCCGCCTGGGCTTTCTGGCCCTTGGGCGTTAAAACCAACATTTGTAAAAAAGGGGTCTTCACCCCATTTAAAACCGAAAAGGCAATAATTGCCATTGCCGTTGGTGCAGGCATAAAGGGCACTGTTACATTCGGCAAATTGTGACGAAAGATTGGGGAAGTCACCATTATCTCCGTCATCAGCGTTTTCATCACCGGAGCAACTGGCGAGAACAAAACTCAGTATGATGTATGTGAGTTGCCTAGGCATGTGTTGATGGACTTTTATGGATTCAATTAAGCCAATTTTTTCGAAAAATAAACTCGACGATGTCCTTTTGGAAAATCATCGATTTCACCAATTGGTTTGTATCCATTTTTGAGATAAAACCCTTCTGCTTGAAAGTCAAAGGTGTCCAACATTGAAATTACGGCCCCTTTGGCTTTAGCTTCCTGCTCCATGTGTTGCAATAATTGTGTGCCGTAACCTCTGTTTCGATGAGATTCGGAAACCCATAGAATTTTAATTTCCAATCCGTTCCAATACCCTATGCCTCCCAAGATACCACCAATGATCTTACCATCATGGTCTGTTATTGTAAATTCCAACGGAGTCCATTCTGGTGATTGCGCTGATACTTTATTAAGGTTAAATGAGTTCAATCCATCAACCACGGTTTTAATGGCTTCAGGCGTTGCTTGGACTATTTGGGTTTCAGGACTTTCATTCATTTTCAATACGGTGTCTTTCTACTAGTATAAGACTCGAATGAAATGTTACATTGCAAAACCAAAAATGATTGAAGCGTTAAAACGCTATGGATTGCCTGTAGTGACCTAGCACTCCTGCAGTTATTCTTCAAAGCCGTAAATCGTGGTTTGCATACCCGTAATTTTCCATTGGCCATTGACTTTCTCCATAAGGCGGGTTTCCCGTTTTAGACCACGAATGGAATCCTGTTGTTGATAGGTAACCCAAGCCCCGTTTCCGTACAAACGTACTGTAATACTATCCAATAATTCGGGTACCGGTTCCGGCTCGGGGTGTTCTTCAAAAAAGGTTTTTACAAAACCACTGATTTCTTCCCATCCCAATGATTCAGAAAAGGTGTTTTCAGGAAAGTCAAGATAGCTCTTCGTGATATCTGCATCCTGCACCCAGTAGCCTTGCCAAGCATCATAATCGCGTTGAAAGGCCGCTTTGGTCTCATTGTTCAATGTGGCCAAAATGGCTGCTTTCTCGGTTTCATAGTCCACATTTGTATTGGAGCTCTTGCCGGTCGCTTTTTGAAATAATTCCAATGCTTTGCGATAATTCAAACCGCCCTGAAGGCTTTGGTCGAAGATAAAGCCATCGAGTTCTGGGTGTTGCTCTGCGATCCAGTTGACCAATTCTTCGCGTCTGGCATTCCAGCCTTTGTCATCAAAATCGACGATTTCCTGAATTTCGAGTTCGTACATTTTACCGTTTTTGAACCGAATACGCTCTTTAGAGATCATAGGTCCTTCGTTGAGGAACTGGATGCGTTGGCAGACTTTTGAAATGGTAAGTGCAATCGCTTCCCCTTCGGCTTTTACATCAAGAATTTTGTAGGTGGGCTGAAACACAGAATCCCACTTGAGCCAGTTAACGTAATCGTTTACAGCATAGGCCGTATAAAAAGAGCCTTCTTTGATCCGAACACTATCAAATTGTATCTCGGCAATCCGTTCAAAATCTGAGGTGTTCAAGGCTTTGTAATAGTCTTGTGCAAGTTGTTCTTTGTTGGTAGATTGGCAGGCCAAGAATAACAAAGCGCTCAGTAGGGTAATGGGTACAATTTTAAGCGTCATATTGAAGGGTTGTGCGACTGTTCAAAGCTACTAAAACAATAAGGATCTTTTCTCCTCTACCCGTGCCGTTTTACGATAACTAAGGGAGGGGTGTAATGCGAATAGCGAAATGGAGGAACGGATAGTTAGGTCTACCCTTTCCGTCCTCATTGTATTCGGACACCTTTCCCTAGGGAGGGAAAGGAGCTTGCTTGATAGGTTATTTGACTATTCAGTTCTGATGTAAGTGCTGGTCACACAATCATTACAATCACCAATCAAAGTGAGCTGTTGCCCGTTGAACTCGATTATGTTAGGGAAGCTAAGGTCACTGACCAACATTTCACGGGGTTCATTAAAAAGTACCGATTCAAGGGTTTGAAGTGAATATTCACTTTCAAAGACCAAGACCCCGTCTTCAAAACTTTGAAGGGTGGTGGAGGTAAAGATAAGGCTGCGTTCAGCGCCGACAGTTTCGGGAGTTTGCAAGTTCCCAACCAAGCCCCCTGACGACTGTACCCAGGCCCATTCACCAACAAGGTTGGCCACCGTACTGTTATCATCGTCATTGGAACAGCTCAATACGACCAAAGCTAGTATGAAAAGAATCCCTTTTGTTTTCATGGCGGTTGTTTGCTAATTAGGTGCGAAGAGAAGGAAAGCGTTGCTTTTAGGTTTGAGGAAGTACTCTATTTGATTTGTACTTTTATTTTGGAGAGGCAGATAGCCACAATGAATTATGGCGATTGTCGGCAAAAGTTTTTAATAATATCTATTTAACCATTCTGGTCGATTATTCGCAAATTCGATTTCACTTTCAGTTGGCGGGTCGCTCAGGTCAATGTCTTTTAATTCAAGTATCTCGATAACTGATTCATTGATACTGAGTGAGGTTTTCATACCGTTCATTATCGAGCTATTCCCGAACTGTCGGTTCATAACCAAAATGTTTTTATCCAAAAGTCCAGAAACGGATGGATTGTCAATTGGCATTTCCACCGATTTTTGTCCCTTAAGTATGAATTCTCGAAGTATTGATTTTTCAAATCGGTCAAGAGTTTTAACTCTTTCTGCAAACTTCTTTTTCCATTTTTTAATCAGAACTTTTCTCTGAATTGATTTAAAAACCCAAATGACAAAATTTACAATTACAAGACCTGTTGATAAAACAAAGACAATTCCTAATATCCATCCGTATTTTTCTTTTACGTTATCTAAGAATAGTTTTTCATTCAGAAATTCTTGGTCAACAAAAAGTATAAATCCAGATACTACAGACAGCAAAAAGAAAAATTTTGATGGTACTTTAGTTAAGTCAAATATTGCTTTTAAATACTTTTCCAATATTTTAAATTTTGTACAACGGTTCGGCTAAGGTTCGTTGCCGTGATTTGTCCTAAGGACAATCAAATCGAATCTAAAGAATTTTAGCCTTTGTTAGCGATAGTTTTTATTTTTCCGTGAAAGTCCATTCCTGTCCATTGAAGAAAACCACGGTATTAAAGTTTGTTTGATTTTTTAAAAACTCATTGGTTTTTGATACACCCATAGCTTGTAAAATAAGTGTGTCTGGAAATTTTCCGTTTTCCTTGAGCGCTTTAGCTATTAGTAGAGTTTCGCTCCTAAATTTCTCGTCCTTCCCATTTCCATTAAATCTGTCCGACTCGTAATGAACAAAAACATAAGGCTCTGGTATACCTTTTAGACTCCTCTCTGAGAGTCCGACTATTTTTACACTATCATTATTTTCAAGAGAAAGCCATTTGAAATTTTCCTGAACCTGCTCAGTTTCCTCCGTTTTCAGTCTGTTACCACACGAAAAAACAAAAATTAATAGTATTAAATATACAAGAATTTTAATCATGGTTTTAAATTAAACCTAACGGTCTTGTGTATGGCTCGTTGCGGAAAATGTCCAACGAACTTTTCCGCCGTAACAGAAAGATATCAAATTGCAATGAATTCCGATTAAAGAATTCAGCCGCAATGGGCTATACACGTTGTTATGGGCTGTTTTTTCTGTATTCATTCCACAAATTTTTCAATCCATTCAGGTTCGTTCGAAGAATATCATTTGATATTTCAGTTGGATTATGGACAAGTCTATTTCTAAAGTTTCTTAAAGCATCGAACTGCACTAAAATGTTAAAATTGCTTTCATTGCTTTCATTCCATTTCAAAATGTTAATTGCATCTCTTGTCGTATAAACATTTCGCTTATATTTTTTTGCTCTTTCCTTAACTTTCTGTTCGAATTCAGTCCAAAGCTTCAAGAAATTACCAAGCTCTGTAGGTGCTAAATCCAATGAAATTTCTTGTCCAATTTCTTTACATATTGATTCTATTCTATCCTTTTTGGGATACAATGCTGTTTCGGGTATTCTCTTAAAATCAGCTCCCCAAAACCTATTATTGTTAGGAATTTCGAATTTTGCTATCAAACGATTGTTTAGGTCTAATTCTCCTTTATTTTCATATTCATTAGTTAGGTCATCAGTACCAACTAAATAGCCTTCTTGGAAATAAGGTCTTAAAGCCTCTGGTGGTGTTATACTTAATAGTCTAATATTTACTAAATCGTGCTCGGAATTTGTAGAAATTCTATTAGAATAATAGGGCAGCCCAAAGACATAAACAAAAGCAGTTTTTTGGTCGTTCCATAGTTGAGCAAAAGAACAAGCTACTCGCAAGGATTGAGTTAAATCAATCAATGGTGTTTCAGTTACCTCATAATGTTGTAGAATACTCCATTGAATGTATTTTTTTCTTCTTAACTCATATTGTCCTTGTATTTTGTTTTTTTTAAATAGATGAGATAATATTTTACTTGCGCTTTCTAATTTATCAAATCGAAAATCCAGTTCCTGTTGAGAAACATAATCTCCACGATAAATAGTTGGATAAAACGTGGAACTGTCTGCTTTATTTAGATAATCATTTTTTTGTCCACGGTAAAAAAGTAAATAATCTTTGTTCAAGTAAGCTAATTTAGCTACTTGCTCAACTAATCTCCTGAAAGTCTTGATTGGATAACCTGAAGCTTTTCCTACTTCTTTAGGTGAAGTGTGTTTTCGTAACTCTTTAGTAAGATTCCCATAGATTTGCCTCATAGGTTATTCAAAATTGCCCATCACGTAGGAATATAGATCATGATCTATATCTCTTTTATATGTTTTACTTTATAAGGGGAGGGCGGTTAGTTCCTCTAAGATAGTGGTTAACTCGTGAAAAACAATAGCTAAAACCCACAATAAAACAAGGGGTTTACAGCACGCGATGCCCCGCTGATAATGTATAGCATAGCTACAATTTAGTAATCTAACTAAAGTATTGGTTATTTCTTGATTTAGAACCAGTGCAGGTCAGAAGTCAGTTCGAAAAGTTGACTTCCCAAGTCTGGCGCGCCAATCGTGCCGTACCTTCTTCATCAAGAAGACCGGTATCGCGCCATAGTTGCCCAATATCGCGTACCTCAGCTGGAAAAACTTCCCATAGGGCATCATAGTCACGGTGGGCCCACCATACGATCATTTCATAGTCTTGGGTCTGGGCGTTTGCCAAAAGGATTTCCAAAAACGCATTTTGCTCCGTAGCATTACCTGGAATATCAACGTTGAGATTCGGTACCACCAAATCTTCAGCGATATGACCACTTTCGACAAAGGCAATGGGTTTGTCGGTATTGGCATGCAAAAAATCAAGGGTCGCCTGAAATTCAGCCACCGTGTTTTGGTTCTTTAAAAACGGATAATAACTAATGGCCACAAAATCCATCTGGTTGACATGGTTCAGTACATCGTCAATATAGGCTTGGCCATCCGCGATATTGGGTTCAAAAAGGTTGTGCAGCGAAATCGACACCGATATACGCAAGTTGGGGCTGCTCGTTTTTGTACGATCGATCACTTCATTGATCAGCGCAATATAACCCTGCCAGAGTTCACTGTTGCGTAAACGCAATTCGTTGACCTCAATGGCAATGACCAGATAATCGGGGGCAAAAAGTCCTGTTAGATACCCCACATGTTGCGCATAGGCATCTACTATGGTAGCATCGTTCAATTGATTGTAAGCGGGTATCGAACCATCAAAATCTTCTGCCAAACCATCGCGGTTGTTATTGAACATGCCAATGGAGAGCACCAATTCTTTTCCGGCAATTCTTCGATTCGCGCGGCCTTGCATTTCACTGGTAAACTCAGCAGGTAAGGGCAGGTCATTGATATAGGCGTTCCAGGGTATCGTGCCATCGATATGCTCGACATAAACGTCGGCATTGTCGTTGATAAAAGCGTAGGTGTCATCAACATCTTGAAGATTGGGGCCAAAACTCCA
The DNA here is from genome assembly GCA_964400025.1 of uncultured Croceivirga sp. Taxonomy (GTDB): domain Bacteria; phylum Bacteroidota; class Bacteroidia; order Flavobacteriales; family Flavobacteriaceae; genus Croceivirga. The sequence goes on along the minus strand of CAYNUM010000011.1, from coordinate 5,401 downwards.
GGTGGTAAACCCCATTGAAAAGTTTCGTAAGGCCTGTGTCTGTTCGGTAGTTTCAGATACTGCGTCTTCGGAGCAGCCCATGGTCAAAAAGATTAGACCAGAAATTAGTACCAAATAGGGTAGTGTAGATTGCAAAGCTTCGTTTTACCCCTTATAACGTCGAAAGTAAAACCAATATTGGCTGGATGGAGTTTTGATTGAAGTCAAAACACTCCTGACAATTAGCTCGTTAGTCGTCGTTCGGCAATCAAAGCGAGATATTTCGCCAAGACCGTCCACGCGCTGAGGTTGGGATTGGGAGCTTTGCCCTGACCGATTTTCTTTATTTGGAATTCGTACCAAATAATGTTCATCATACCATCAATTGCCCGCACCCCGGTTTTTTTGATATCGGTATCAAAGTTATCGCGGGTGCCCTCAAATATTTCATTGGCCACATTGGGGTAGATTGCAAAGGGCCGACCGAGGCCAACGACATCCACTTTGCCTGAAGCTATGGCATTGTTCATTACCGAAGGCGTTCGAAAACCACCGGTCAACATTAAAGGAGTCTTCGTTATTTTTCGGGCTTTTTCGATATAATCCATAAAATAGGCCTCTCGCTTTACCGTACTGGCTTTTCGTTTGCCCATCATGGCCGGGGCCTCATAGGTACCCCCTGAAATTTCAATGAGGTCGATGCCCTCTTTGGATAGTATTTTGACGATTTCCATGGACTCTTCTTCCGAAAAGCCGCCTTTCTGAAAATCGGCGGAGTTCAATTTGATACCAATCGGAAAGTCTTTGCCCACTTTCTCCCTAATTTTTCGGTACACTTCAACCACAAAACGCGCTCTGTTCTCTAAGCTGCCGCCCCACTGGTCTTCTCTAATATTGGTATAGGGCGAAAGGAATTGACTGACCAGATAACCATGTGCCCCGTGGATTTGAACTCCCGAAAATCCAGCTTCTTTCAGTATCTCTGCCGTGGTGCCAAAAGATTCGATGATTTCCAATATCTCCTCTTCTGTCAAGGCCTCAGGTATTTTGGTCGATGCGTTTTTTCTACCTCCCATTTTCAACGGTACCGCAGAGGGCGCCTTTAGGGTCGCATTGATTTGTTCCATTGCTTGCCTTCCTGGATGGTTGATCTGGCCCCATAATTGGGCATCGGTATTTTTGAAGGATGCTGCCCATTCTTTAAGCAAGTCGAGATTATCTCGATTTTCAACAATTACGTTTCGAGGTTCGCCGAGAGCATCAGAACGAACCATAATATTTCCTGTAATAATCAGACCGGCACCACTTTTGGCCCATTCTTCATATACCTTTATCAGCGTGTCAGTTGGTTCATTTTTTCTGTTCGACAAGTTTTCACTCATTGCTGATTTGGCGATGCGATTGGCCAACACCGTACCATTGGGTAAGACCAGTTGTTCTTGTATTTCGTTCATAGTGCCCAAACTTAAAGCGTTGAATTGGACGAACAAGATATCGGTTCACATTTAAATAGCAAGCCGACTTCGTAAAAAAGGAGTGGAATGGATCATCTTGATTGCGGGAAAATCAGGAAGTTGAATACCTAATCGAACTGGCAATGAGCACAATCGACTTCGCCCACCAGTTTTCCCTTGGCGTTTAGGGTATAGTTGCAACAGCTCATAAACTGTTCTTTGAGCAGTGCTTTTGATTTTCGTATTCGGGCCTTCACATTCGCCAAGCTCAAGCCCAAGGCTATTGCTGCTTGCTCTTGTGTCATGCCTTTGATGTATACCTGCTCGATAACGTCTCGGTACGAAGGTGCTAATTGCTCAAGAAAACGGTCAAAACAACAACAGTCTTTTACATAGGCCTCATTGCTTTCTATGGAGCTGTCTTTTTGGTCTACATATTGGTTTTCTTTGCCATAGTAGTTGGCCAATTCATTACGTGCAATCTGAAAGGCCCAGGCCCTGACTTTGGTCTCGTCTTTGAGTTTCGGGAGGTTGGTATGGATTTTTACGAAGGAATTCTGTAAGATGTCATTTGCAACTTCTTTGTCCTTCACTTTTTTGAGGATGAAGAAGTACAGTCTATCTCCATAGGTTTGGTATACCTCCTGTGTATGCATGGTACAAAATTACAAAAAGGCCGATTTTTGAATCGGCCCTTTATTAGGTTTTAGCAACAGTTGCACTTGGTACACTTGCAGCTGTCACAGCTACATGTTGCCGTTTTGCAATTTTTACATTCGCAATTGGTGCATTCACAATCGATACATTCACAGGTATTCATACGGTCATTTTACAGGTAGACCGGAAAACGCTGAAAAGGATACTCGAATTTTGAATTTTTTTATTCTGACTAACCTATTTTAATTTTGTGCCAATCCCAATCGGTGGTCGGTCCATACCAATTCTTTGGTCTCGACACTGGTTTTTTTCCAGTTGGCCACCTCGTTAAGGTATTCACCGACCTCGCGCTTATAGCATATTTTTCCCGGTACTCCATGTTCATCATCGGGGAAAATGAATTCTTCCGATAAATAATAGACGCCGGCATCAGAAACTTGAGAGAGTCGTGCTACCTGGTGCAACTGCCCTTCATGCTGAAAGAGATAGATGCCGCCCCCTTCGACACCACAGGCTTCGGCGAGATAATCGACCAATAGAATTCCTTCGATATTGTCAAGACCCTTGGTGCCCAATTCGGTCAGATAGAATTGACCATTGCCCAGTCGGGTCGATTTTTCGATAAAGCTACCGTCAGGTTTTACTGTGCGTATCAAGAGATGGTCTTCATTGCCCAATTTAGCTCGGCCAAAAAGGTGCACAACTCCGTTAATGGACTTTTTTTCCATAGCGAGAAGCCCCCCGAGCACATAACCTTCGGTGCCTTTGTAATCGACCTTGTAGAAGGGGTGGTCCATACCCTTGTAACGCCAAGAGTGCACATGTTGCTGCAGTACAACCATATGGGTGCCAATGGGCAGGGTTTTCAGGACTTTGGAATCGGTGTTCGGACCTTCGCGCAATTGCACCTGGTCTCCAAAAAGGTAAACGATTTGCCCAGGTTCGAAACCGCTATGGTCGTCAAAACCGTGCAGTTTTTCTTGGGCGTTGGTAAACAAACAGATGGTTAGTAAGGTAAGGATGGATAACATCTGTTTTGCTTTCATCAGAAATGATTTAAAAATTTAAAAAGAACGTTGCCTAACTAAAGGCGTAAATTAAGTGAATCAAAAATGAAGTCAACGCTAAGTTTTTCTATCTGTTCATTTCTTTTACCTGTCTAAAAGAAACGAACTAAAGAAAAGAGAGATGACCTTTCTCCACATTCCATTCTCTTTAACTACGCTAAGACAGCATTTAGAGCCTTTGGAATCGGTAAAACGATTGCTTTTTTAGGTGAACTACGGCATTTATAAAATCGTTAACAGGAAAAAATAGAGGAGTGGGTGGTTGTTATTCCCTCAATGTACCCAAAATATCCGTGCTTACCCAATAAATATCCTGTTGACTGGTGTAAAAAAGAAATTTCCCGTCAGTGGTAACAAATGGACACAACTCATGGTGTTCGGTATTCACAGCTTCGCCCATATTTTTTGACGGCGACCAAGATCCATCTGATTCCTTGAAACTGATATAAAGGTCGCCCCGACCCAACCCATCATCGCGTTGAGCACAGAATATCAGGTAGTCTTCATTGGGGTCGACAAAAACGTCAGCCTCATAAGCATCAGTGTTTATGCTGCCCCCGAGCTTGACAGCAGGTTGAAATTCACCATTGGAAAAAGGGGAATAGTAAATGTCATGATGCGATTGGTTTTTATCGGAGGCAAAATACAGCGTACCCTCTTTGGTAAAAGAGATATAATATTCCTCCTTCTCTGAATTAATGTTGGGTCCGGCATTGATGGGTGCAGACCAACCTTCATTCTGCCGTTCAACATACCAGATGTCAATATCTTTGGGTTCTCCTTGACCATCCATGGCTTGGTTCGAGATAAAGTACAATCGATTCTCCTCGGGAGAAAGAAAGGGGTCGTTATACCCATATTTCTCATGGGATAAAATGGTCTTTGGTTTCGACCAGACATTGTTCCTCAATTCTGAATACCGAATCACATTGCGACCACCAAGGTCAACCCCATAGTAGAATTCATCGCCTTTAGCATTAAAAACCGAACCAAATTCATACTCTTCGGTAGATATAAAGTTGGGGGCAAAAACTTTGGGCGTTTTGCCAGGCGGTTCTTGACCGAGATATGGACCTCTGGCCTCGAAGTTTCGAACCAATTCCATCTTGGCCCCATTCGATTTGAGCCAATCAGCAATGGAATCGGTTTCAATGCGAAGCGCGATTTCTAAAGGTGTGCTGCCTTTTGAATTGACCACATTCAATGGAACACCTGTTTCGGTCAACTTTTGTACGAATTTCAAATCGCGGTTGAGTATCGCTTTTTCAAATAGGAATCCACCCTGTTTTTCTTTCCAACCTTTATCAGGTTGTAGCGCTACCAATCGATTAAAGAACTCCATATTTTGGAATCGAACGCTCATATAAAGGGGAGTGGCCCCTTCGTTATCCTCTAAATCGGTTTTTATGCCTTTTTCCAACAAATAGTCAAAGACTTCCTTTTGGTTACAGCCGACTGCCCAGTGCAATAAAGACCTTCCTCTTTGGTCTTGGGTATTGATTTTAGTGGTGGCCAAAAGGCTATCGAGCCTTTCCATATTGCCCCTACAGGCGGTTCGATAGATGTTTTGTGAAATACCCAATTGTGTAAAGAACAGCAATAGGGCAACTAACGATTTTGTTTGCATTTAAGGGGGTTGATTTTGATTGATGACTAAACCATTTCCTAAAAATACGGATTAGTCCGTTTTCCTTGAAAAAAGATGGTACAACCCAAAAATAGGGCCAAGCACCATGAGCACATATACCCAGACTGATGTATAAAACTGGGTAAAGTAACTTATGGTCTGAATACTTATGATCGTTATGGAATAGCCGATACAATTCACTATGGTCAAGGCTGTACCCTTGAATTCGGGGATGGCATTTTTTGCCACCATAGTGGAGAAAAGTGGAGAATCTGCAATGACCACCATGCCCCAAAATACCAGAAAGCTCAAGAAAAGGGCAGTGTTTCCCAAAAGGAAAACAAAGGGTAGTAGTACACAGCAACATCCTGAAAGCAAAAGTGCCGTGCGTGCCGTTACTTTGGTGCCGTATTTTTCAGAGAGATAACCCCCTATCACACAGGCAAGCCCGCCCATGCCTATAATGCCAAAAGCCCATAAGGACGTATTCATACCGAGTTTGTGGGTCTCAGAAAAACCAATTAGAAGAAGGGGGGTGAAGGCCCAGAAGGTATAGAGTTCCCACATATGGCCGAAATAGCCAAAGGCGGCGGTCTTAAAGTTTTGGTTTCGGAACA